>DASPGQ010000290.1 GCA_035620555.1 Vicinamibacteria bacterium | reverse complement strand
AAACGCTCGCGAGGGCCGAAATACTCGTGGGACTCGTGGCGAAAACGATCGTGCCGTCCTGCATCCAGACGCCGGAGCCCCACCGGCTGCCTTCCAGCTCCTCCACCAGCGTGATGGGGTTTCCGCCCGCAAGCGAGATCTTCGCGAGCTCACCCGTCCCGGTGAAGAACGCGATCCACTTCCCGTCGGGCGAGAAGAACGGCTGGGTCGCCCCCGACGTCCCGGGGAGATCGCGCACGTCGAGCGTGGTCAGAGAACGGAGCTGAAGTTGGAACTGCGCGTCCCGTTCACCGGGCGGCAGATCCGGGTTGACCCCCGTGTACGCGATCTCCATACCGTCCGGGGAGATGGCGAGGATTCGGCAGGGAAAGCACATGCGGTCGGGAATCGCTCGGGTCTCGGGAACCATGACCGAGGAGCGTGTCGTCGGTCCGGCCGGAGCCGTGGCCGTGCGATCTCCCCACGTCAGCGTCAAAGCGGCGATGACCGCGCCGGCGATCGCGGCGACCCCCGCGGCGGGGAGAGCACGGGCGCGGGGCGTAGCATGGGCGTCGACTTGATCGACTGGGGACGTCCCGAAAGCACCCGAGATCGCGAGCCGCACATCCGCCATGTCCCGCACGCGCAGGTTCGCATCCTTCGTCAGACAGAGGCGCAGCACCTGACGAAGAGCGGGCGGTGTCTCCCGCGGCAAGTCCTCCCAGGCCGGCTCTTTCGCCAATACCCACGCGAGGGTCTCGGACACATCCTGGCCGGGGAAAGCCCGATGCCCCGTGAGCATCTCGTAAACGACGGCGCCAAACGCCCATACGTCGGTGCGGCGATCGACGGGCTTACCCTTCGCTTGCTCCGGGCTCATGTAGGGGGCGGTCCCCAGGATCACGCCCATCTCGGTTCCCTGTCGCGTGATGGTGGGCGACTGGGACAGCTCGGAGTCCGACCGGCGCGACCGCTCGCCCTCGATCGCCTTGGCGAGACCGTAGTCGAGCACTTTGACGGTGCCGTCTTCCTTGAGCTTGATGTTCGCGGGCTTCAGGTCGCGATGGATGACGCCGGCTTCGTGACCGGCCACGAGCGCTTTCGCCACCTGGTCCGCGAGCGTGACGACTTCCTCGACCGGGAGCGGACCTTCGGCGATACGCTCCGCGAGCGTCGGCCCTTCGACGAGCTCGAGGGCCAGGGCCTTCACGTCGTCCCCGTCTTCGAATCCGTAAATGCTCGCGATGTTCGGATGATTCAACGAGGCGAGGAGCTTGGCTTCTCTCTCGAAACGCGCGACGCGTTCCGGGTCGCCCGCGAGCTCTTCGGGGAGAACCTTGATGGCGACGTCGCGTCCGAGCTTGGTATCGCGTGCGCGGTAAACCTCGCCCATGCCGCCTCGACCGATGGATGACACGATCTCGTAGTGCGCGAGTTTCGCCCCTGCTGCCAGTGACATGGTTCTCCGAGGTGGGCGATTCTACCACCGGCCCCTGACAGCACCGAAGCGTGCGTCACGGAGCATGGTGTGCCGATGGGGGGAGTCTTCCCTTGGTGGGAGGCCTCGCCGGACACATGTCGGTCGTGCCGGCGGACGGAAGCGCCGAGCCAAAGGTTCTGTTTGCCGGGCGAACTCCGGTCTCAGGCGCTTGGACCCGAGACGGAAAGAGTCTCGTGTTCCACGACTTGGAGACCGCCGACAAGAGATGCTCACGTAAGCCTCACTTTTCCCGAGCCACGAGGGAGGGTTCCCGTGCTCGATTACGTCCTGATCCGCCATGGGCGTCATGGCGCTCACGCAAGCCTTCACGGCCGGGGTCGACGTCTGCTCAGCTCCATACCGTTACCGCCAGAGAAACCCACGCGCCACTCCCCTCTATCAACTCCTCGATGCTCACTACGACACCGTCAAGGGTAATTGGGAAGAGCGCTTCGAACGGCGATACGGCTTCTGGCGGGGATACTACGACACGGCCGTCGCCAGATATTATGACTGCGGCCTTTTCGAATCCGGCCTTCGCTCTTCGAGCTTCGGCCAGGCTCGCCGTAGCCTCGCGGAGGCGGCGGGTTTCGCCCGCGTCCGCTGCACCCAGTGTCCCAACGAGTTCCTGGTCGCTTTTTCCTGCAAGGGGCGGGGATTGTGTCCTTCGTGCGGGGCGAAGCGAGCGGCCATCTTCTCCGAGCTACTCAAGAGTCAGATTCTCGCCGATGTGCCACACGCCCAATGGGTCTTTTCCCTGCCAAAAATGCTTCGGCCCTATTCCCTCTACCATCGAGAGCTACTCGGTGATTTGGCGCGACTTGCCTACGAGACCGTCCACGAGATGATGCTCGCCGCCGTGGAAGTGGATGCGACAGACGCAAGGCCGGGCATGGTGGCCGTCATACAGACCTTTTTGCCGTGAGCGGCTCTTCGAAGAAGACCCGCAACATCTGATTCCTTCGAAGGAGTCCGATGGAGACGATTCCTGAGCCCAACAAACATCTCGTCCATTTTCATGGCGCCTACGCCAATCGTGTGCGGCGAATCTACCGAGAGCCCATTCGTCACGAAGAGCAGGGGCAAGTCAACCCGACTACCACGACCACCACCACCACCACTCGACGTGCCGCGAACAAACGATGGCGAGAGCTCATCTACCGAGTCTACGAGGTGGGTCCCCTGACCTGCGATCGATGTGGAGCCGAGATGAAAGTCCTCGCCCTCATCACCGAACACGAGGTCATTCACGGGATCCTCGACCACCGAGATAAGAACTCTCAACCTCGAGCTCCTCCGGCCCAAACATCGATTCATTGATAGATAC
>DASPGQ010000289.1 GCA_035620555.1 Vicinamibacteria bacterium | reverse complement strand
CTCCCGCGTGCTTACTTCGTCGTGGCCTCGACGGTGCCAAGCGAGGCTCAGACGCTCGAAGGCCTCGGTTGTTGGAGCGTTCACGACGGCGTTCAAGTGACGAGCGACGAAACCGGCCGAGGTGCATCGGGGTTTTTCCGCAAGGACGCCGCGCGGATCGCTACTTATGCACCCGAGCTCGTCGAGATCGAAACGCGGTCTCCGCGGGCTGGCTATGCGGTGCTCTTGGACACGCTTCGCCCCGGCTGGATCGCGCAGGTCGACGGACGGGAGACAGAGATTCTGAGAACGCAGCATGCGTTTCGAGCCGTCGCCGTTCCCGAGGGCGAGCACCTCGTCCGGTTTTCTTACCGTCCACGGTCTCTTCGGCTGGGCGGTCTCGTAAGCTTGGCATCCGTCCTGCTCGTTTCTGCCTGGGCCGGATGGACACGCTTCCGACGTGAGCGAGCGTAGGCTTTTCCCCCGACTCGACCCGACCCCCACGCGGCGACATGAAATGAAACCGCTGCGACTCAAGGTTTTAGCGGGACCGGTGTCTGGTCCGAAATTTGCTTTGGGTGTAGGAAATGCGTTGCGCCTTGCTGCCGGGGTGGTGCCTCGGCTCGCGTATCCGTGCTCGGACGAGCGCCTGCTCGCGGTCCACCTCGATCGGACCCGGAGAAGTAACGTTTCGGAGTGAAACGCGAGCGCAATCGATAAGAGACTAGATATCGGGAACCCGCATCAATGTCGTCCAGGAGTTCAGCCAAAGAAGAGGGTACGAGCCGCCCGATTCTCTGGATCGGAGGCCCGGGGCTTCCTGGCGGAGCGATAGGGAGAAAGCTCGTCGGAATCGGTCATCCGCTTCACTGGGAGCCAACGCTTCAGGCCGCCGCCCTATCGGTCTCTTCCCTCGAGCCGGTTCTCGTGATTCTCGAAGCGGAGAAGATCGACCGGAAGCACAAGCGCCTCCTCCAGGACATCCACCGGCTCAAGACTCGCATCGACCTGGTCGTTTTTCAGCTTCGCCGCAAACGAGGAGGCTCGACACCGACCGCGGTCGACGGAACCTTCGTTCGTGGACGTTCTCTCGTGGAGCAGGTGAGCTCGGTAATCGGGGCGATGAAGGGAAGCCACACGTTCAAGGCTTCCGGACTCCAGGCACGACAACAGCTCGAGAAGACTCTGAAGGAGCTCGAGCGACTACGCACCCTCGCGGTTCGCGACGATCTCACGAGCCTTTACAATTTGCGCTTCTTCAATCGTTCTCTGGAGACGGAGCACCAGAGGGCCTCGCGCTTCGGCCGTAGCTACGCTCTGATCTTCATGGACCTCGACGGGCTGAGAGAAGTCAACAGTCGCCGCGGGCATCTTGCCGGGGGACGCGTACTGCGTCACGTGGGCGATTTCCTCGCCAACAGAATTCGCCAGATTGACGTGCCCGCGAGGATCGGTGGCGACGAGTTCGTGATCATTTGTCCGGAGACGACGAAGAAGGCGGCAAGGCTCGCGGCCGAACGGCTGAGACAGGGCATCCAGCGCCTGACCGACGAGCGCGGGATGCCGCTGGGCATCACCGTCAGTGCCGGGATTGCAACCTATCCCGACGACGGTACGTCGCCCGAGGAGGTTCTCCAGCGCGCCGACCGTGCGCTCTACGAGGCCAAAGCACTCGGCAAGAACCGCGTCTGCTGCTGGGGTGAGTTCGAGCCGGGCGAGGACGAGGACAGCTTTCTCGGTTCGGTGCACGGTGTAGCCAAGCTCGTGTAAGCTGGGGCCTGCCATGGCCGAGATTACCCGACGTATCGGGCTGTCCCTCGGAGCGGATCTGTGCTGGCCGATCTGCTACGAAGAGATCCTCCGTAGATGGAATCCGCGCCTGCGGGTCGGCGCCGACGTCGTTCGCTTCGAGGTCGAGCGCGTCACGATCGAGCCCTTCGATCTGCGAGCTCCGTGCCGCTACGACCTGGTGCTCGACCGCCTGACCCACTGGTACCATTTGAGCCGCGAGTGGATCAAGAAGGCCGTACTGATGGACGGTCTGTACGTCCTGAACAATCCCTGGTCGATTCAGTCCATGGAGAAGCAGACCACCTACGCGGCGATGATGCATCTCGGTCTGCCAGTGCCCGACACCTGGATGATTCCTCCCAAGGAGTACGACCCCTTGCCGGACTTGCGGCCCACCCTCGAGCGCTACGCGAAACTCTTCGATTTGGGCGAGGTCGGCCGCAACATCGGGTACCCGCATTTCATGAAGCCCTACGACGGGGGCGCCTGGGTCGCCGTAAGTCGCATCGATGACGAGCAGGCGTTGCGCGACGCTTACGAAAACAGCGGAAAGCGCGTCATGCACCTCCAGAAGGCGGTGAGAAATTTCGATCTCTTCGTCCGGGCGCTCGGCGTCGGCCCCCAGGTGCGCTTCATCCGTTATGATCCCCAGGCTCCTCTCCACGAGCGCTACCTGCTCGACCGGGACTTCCTGTCGCCCGAGGAGAAGGGCTGTCTCACCGACATGACGCTCTGCATCAACTCGTTCTTCGGTTGGGACTTCAACTCTTGCGAGGTTCTCCGCAAGGACGACACGTTCTATCCGATCGATTTCGCCAACGCCTGCCCCGACTCCCAGGTGACCTCACTCCACTATCACTTCGCCTGGCTCGTCAAGGCGATGCTTCGCTGGTCGCTCTTCTGCGCGGCCACGGCTCGCCCGATGAGGCGGAATCTCGACTGGGCTCCCTACTACCAGGCTCGCAGCCGGAAGCTTCCCTACCGGGAAAGTCTCCGGGCTTACGGCGAGATCGCAAAGGCCCGGTTCGATGAGGAGCGGTTCGAAGAATTCTGCTCCAAGCATTTCACCGCTCTGGACGACGTCGCCTGGGAGTTCTTCGGAAGCGAACGGGCGAAGGAGGCGGTTCGGGCGAAGGTCGAAGCCATCTTCCCCGAGCACGAGCACGAACGATTCACCGAGCACTTCTGGGAGCGAATCCAGATGTGGCGCCGGGACGAGGAGAAGAACCAGCCCGCCTAATTAGCAGGCTGATGAAAAAGTACAGCCCAGCCTGCCGAGCGGTGGCCATGACTTCTGCCGCGAGATCGGCGCGCAGCGCCGCTCGGGCCGAGCCGTGGCGGCTGGACAATCGCGGGTCCCGCCACGGCATTGAGCACTTTAGTGCTGCTTTTCATCGGTCGTTTCTCTCACCGTCGGGTACTGGATGCCGAGCTGCTCGAGGTAAGTATCGTATTTCGTCTCGTCGTAGTAGTAGGCACGCATCGCCTCACGAAACGAGTCCATGCGCTCCTTGTTCAGGTGGATCGCCGGGGGATCGTTCTCGGTGATGAAGGGGGTGTACTGGTGGTCCTTGGTCTGCTCGTTCTTGAAGTAGTCCCAGGCCTGGTCGACGAGCTCCGGAGCGAGGAACAGATCGAGAGCGGTCATGGCCACGACCTTCGCTCCCGCCGTCGCTCCCTTGTGGGCGATGGGGGTCGCCATGGCGACGGCATTCGCCCAGTGATGACCGGGGCCACCGGGGATGTTCGAGGGGAAGCGAAGCGTGACCGTCGGCAGATTCCAGGAAATGTCCCCGATGTCGTCCGAGCCGCCGCCCATGTTGGGCCCCTCGGGAGGGCCGCCGAGCTCGCCGAGCTCGGTCTTCAATCCTTCCTCCTCGACGCCGAGCTCCTTCTGAAGCCCCCGGGCGAGCTTGTGGTCGGCTTCGCTCCACTCGGGAAGCCCGACCTTCTCGATGTTCTTCCACATCGTCTCGGCGACGACCTTGTTGAAGTGCCGCGGGTAGGCATGGCCGAGGATGCGCCAGCTCACTTCGGTGTCGGTCATATCCGCCGCCGCCTGGGCGGCCTTGTTCCCCATCTCGAAGAGGCCCTTCATGTGCTCGTGATCCAGCTCGCGGAAGTAGTACCAGACCGAGGCAACCGAAGGTACCACGTTCGGCTGATCCCCCCCATTGGTGATGACATAGTGGATTCTCTGGGGGAGTCGAAGGTGCTCACGGCGATAGTTGATGGCCGTGTTCATGAGCTCCACGGCGTCGAGAGCGCTGCGGCCACGCCAGGGTGCTCCGGCGGAATGAGCCGACTCTCCCAGAAACGTGTACTCCACGGAAATGAGCCCGTTTCCGCTCCCCTGCCCCCAGCTCACCGTGAGGTCGTTGGATACGTGAGTGAAGATGCATACGTCGACGCCGTCGAAGAAACCGTCTCGTACGAACCAAGCCTTGGTCGCCACGAGCTCCTCGGCCACGCCGGGCCACAGCTTGAGCGTTCCCGGTATCTTCTCGCGCTCCATGATGCGCTTGACCACGATCGCGGCGGTCACGTTGACGGCCTGTCCGGAATTGTGGCCCTCGCCGTGCCCCGGAGCGCCCTCCACGAGCGGATCGTGATAGGCCACACCGGGCTTCTGCGACGCTTTGGGAATTCCGTCGATGTCGCTTCCCAAGGCGATGACGGGCCTTCCCGAGCCCGAGGTGGCCATCCACGCGGTGGGGATGCCGGAGATTCCCTCTTCGACCTCGAAGCCGTTCTCTCGCAGCATGGCAACGATGTATTTCGACGTCTCGACCTCCTGGAATCCGAGCTCGCCGAAGCTGAAGATTTTGTCGACCATGACCTGGGTGAGTTTCGACATCTCGCCCACCTGCGCTTGCGCCGCTTCCTTGAGACGATCGTGAGATGTGTCGCTCTGGCCAAAGACGGGAACCGCGGCGAGCGCCGCGACGATCCAAATGAGAGCCTGTCGCATGGTCGGGACCTCCTGCACTGGTTTCAAGGGCGTTTATTCTACGTCAAGACGTTCAGAAGCCGCTCGAAGACCGCGGGGCATCGAGAGAGCCTGCGTACCGCGACCCGCCGCAGTCGCGGTCGAGTCGCCATCGACAGGATGAGCTCGGTCATCAAACGATACCGTCTGCTCAATCTCCAGTATTCTTTCTCGTAGGCGTGCAAGCTCCCCCGTCGAAGGGAAGCGACGAGGGCGTCGGCGGATCGAAGCCCGAGGGCAACCCCCTCCCCGGTGAGAGCGTCGACGTATCCCGCCGCGTCACCGACCAGGGCAAGTCGTCCCCTCGTGACCCGGTTGGCGTATTGTCGCAACGGACCCGCCCCTCGCAGACGCGATACCGGCTCCGCGTCTTGCAGGACGCTCGCCAACCGCGGGAACGGGTCGAGCCAGGCGTCGCGTTCCGGCGGATGGCCGTGCCAGAGGACCGCGATCCCGATCTCGTTCTCCGCGACGGGCGTCACGTATGCCTCGGCGCCGTCGCTCCAGTGCACTTCGACGAACGAAGACCAGGGCTCGACTCGAAAATGTCGGCGGAACCCATAGCGCGCCATCCGGGGCTGCTTGTTCGCCGATGCGAGGCCGAAGGTTCGTCGAAGCGGACTCGACAGGCCGTCCGCGGCGACGAGCCATTGCGCCCGCACCGCCTCGCCCGCTGTTTCGATCACCACTCCGTCCGAAGCGTCGGTCGCACCAACGACCGGGGTTCGATCTCGTACGTCGACACCTACCTGACGCGCCCTGGCGAGGAGCGCCCTCGACAGCTCCGATCGACGCACCCCGAGACCTCGACCGCCCCGAAATCGCGCCTCGGCGACATGCTCACCGTCGAAATAACGAATTCCATCGAACGGTCGACTCCTCTGGACGCAGACACGCATCTTCTCGAGGAGCTCGACGCCGCCAGGCATGATTCCCTCGCCGCACGCCTTGTCGGCGGGAAGCCAGCGGCGTTCGAAGAGGGTGACCGAGAGTCCGGAGGAGGCCGCGAAAATGGCGGCAGCCAAGCCCGCCGGGCCTCCACCGACGACGACGACGTCAATCACCTAATTCGGGGATCGTCCAGCCAAATCCACGCTCAAACAATGAGCCGTCTTACAGTCGACGAGTCAGTGGTCGTTACAAGAGTCTCGGCAGCGAGAGCTCGTCGTCGACGACGAGTCGGTTGACGAGAGATCTCGTCTCATCGTCAGATCCGTGGCAGGGCCTTACTTCGCAGAGTCTAGCGCAAACGGAGAAAAAGGACGGTCCCTCCGGGGAATCCGTCTTGCGGTTTTTGTTCCGGAGGGTACCGTCCCTTTCTGTCGCCCCTCTGCAGGGTCAGACCTTCGCGCTTTTCCGAAATCGGAAGTGAAGGTTGTGCCGGGGGCGCTTGGCGTCGCTGTCCTAGTTGTTGCCCCCGGCACTTTCACTGGCTCGAGTCGAAACGGCGCGGGTGCCGGCACGCCGCCCCTCCCTGTCACCCGTGAACCTTGTCTCTTCGTCTTTGTGGCCGCATCCCCCCAGCTCCGGCCTCGGTTCGCTCCGGAATCGCTGTCGTTCCAGAGCGGAACAACTGTCTCAGTTCGGAAGACTTCCGAGCTGATGAATCTCGTATACTGCAAGCGCTATGCCATGTTGCTCGATTACCTTTTTCGTACTAGCATCGAGCAAGAGATGACATCCCTGGCCAAGACAGCGACAACCCTCTCGATCGTCATTCTTCTTTTCACGTCCTGCTCGAGCAACAGTAGCCCAACCCTTCCCGATGCGGACTTCTTCGTTCAGGCGGGCCAGCCGTTCCTGCTACGGGTGGGGGACACGGCCGGGGTGGTCGTTCCCACGGCCATCGTGCTCGTCCGCTTCAACGGAGTGTTCGAAGACAGCCGCTGCCCCGTGGACGTGACCTGCGTTCAGGCGGGACACGCGCTGGTCTCGCTGTCGGTGCAGACGACCCTCACGCTTCAGGAGATCCAGATCGAGGTCCCGCCGCAGGGTGGTGCCCAGCAGGTCGTCGAGGAGATTACTCTCGACGTCATCGAGGTGCGCCCGCCGGCTCAGGAAGGTGTCACGATCGAGTTCCTCGACTATCAGGTCGCGATGTCGGTGCTCAGTACCGGCAATCCACTTCCTACGTCCTGATCCCCGATCGCGTCGAGCGGATCGAGCCAAGAACCCGACGGTTCCCGAGTCCAGCAGCCCGTCCTGGAGAAGCATTGAGGAGGGAGCTCGACATCCAGAATCGCCTTCACGAGCTCGATAGGTCGGAGCGACGCCTGGCCGCTCGTCTCCGAAACACGTAGAGCAAGAACCATGGCCTCCTCTTCGACGTCGAGAAGCGCCGCGTTGCCCCCGGCAGGCGTCAAGCGGGCTTCGAGAACGACCGTTTTCGCGTCCACCGTGCGCTCCTTGCCTTTCCTCCTCACGCTTACCGGGACGCTCTCCGAGGAGTCGAAACGGGCGAGGCGAGCCTCGTAGTCGGACGAATCCGGCAGGACGACGACGTAGTCGAGTGCCTGGATTCGCTTGGTGAGAGCCGGCTCGTCGGGGGCAAGCCGTCTGAGGCCGAGAAGCTCGAGGCCCGGCTCGCTCGCGGATCGAATCTCAGCGGCGACGAGCTCCGCATCTCTCGCGTCCACGAGAGCGAAGTCGACGTATTCCGCCTCCGATTGCATTCCCAGCGCCAATGCGGGGCCGAAGGTCATCAGAGGTCGGGGCGAGAACCCTTCCGTGTGATAGAGAGAGAGACTCGCCCGTCTCAGAACACGTCCCAGCACACGGATCATGTCGAGATGACCGCGGAGGCTCATGGGATTCGTCTTGCGATAACGCATGCGATAGCGAACCGGAGCCCCCTGGGCGAAGTCGTGCGGCGCCAGGCCGCGGGCGACCCGCTCGTGGGCGTGAGCTCGCTCGGTCGATGTCTCCCGCGAGCTCGGTGCCGGCTTCGTCCTGGCGCCCATCTTGTCGAGAAAGACCAGACGCTCTTTGCGCATGGCGCCCAGGTCGCAAGCGACTCCGCAGTGATAGCAGACGAGCTTCCGCTCGTCTCGAAGCGCGTCCTCGAGATTCGTGTGGTGAACCTTTGCTTCGTAGGGCTTTCCGCAGGGCGGCGAGAAACGACCTTTGAGCGAGCGACGGTACTCCTTCTCCAGGAAGCCATCGGCCAGCCCCACGTCGACGTGGTCCCAGGGAAGCCTTCCATCTACGGGAAGGGTTCCGAGGTAGCGCTCGCGCGACAGCCGCTCCTCAGCCTCCCACTCCGACAAGGCGCGTGACCACACGTCCCAGGCGAGGTGCTCGTCCCACCCGTCGAAACGCGCGCCGAGCCGCCACGCCCTCTCGATGAGGCCAGCGACACGAGCGTCGCCTCTCGCAATGATGCCCTCGAGATGGCTGACCCGGTGATCGTGCAGGCGGAGTTTGAGCCCCCGTGCCTTGGACTCGCGACGCAGCATCGCCTGCTTGCGCTCGATCTCGCGCATGGAATCCTGCGCGCACCATTGAAAGGGAGTGTGCGGCTTGGGGACGTGGCTCGAGACCGACACCGTCACCTGAATCTTCCGTCGGTTGTACCGGCGCCCGATGTCGCGCGCTTGGCTCCCCATCTCCGCGATGCCCAGAACGTCTTCGTCGAGCTCGGTGGGCAGGCCAATCATGAAGTAGAGCTTGACCTTGCTCCAGCCGCGAGAGAACACCCGGTGGCAGGTGGTAAAGATGTCCTCTTCGGTGATGTTCTTGTTGACGACGTCGCGCATGCGCTGGGTCCCGGCTTCGGGGGCGAACGTGAGTCCGGTCGCTTTCACCGAGGAGATGTCGTCGAGCAGAGCCTCGTCGAGCCCATAGGCGCGGAGGCTGGAGATCCCAAGCGCGACTTTCCTGGGTCGGAGTCGCTTCATCACCTGCTTCACCAGCGGAGAGATACAAGAATAATCCGCGGTCGAGAGCGAAGTCAGGGCCGCCTCGTCGTATCCGCCTTTCTCGAGTGCGGAAACGAGAGTATCCACCACCTGCTCGGGATCGCGTTCGCGTACCGGTCGATAAATCATTCCCGCCTGACAGAAACGGCAGCCCTCGGTGCATCCGCGGGCAATCTCGACGGACATCCGATCGAAAATCGCCTCCGCCACCGGCACCGGCGAGTCGTCGGGGTAGGGATAGCGGTTGATGTCCTCGACAAAGGCCCGCTCGACTCGTTTCGGCAAGTCTTCTCGTTTCGGTCCGGATACGCACAACAGGCTCGATCGGGGACATTCTTCGCGCTCGTAGAGATCGGGGCAATAAACGCCGCCCTCTCGCGACAGCTCCGCCAGGATGTCCTCCCGCTCGAGCTTGCCGCGCCGCAGCTCGGCGTAGTGCCGCATGAGACGGGGAAGCCTTCGTTCGGCATCCCCGATGAGGAACAAGTCGATGAAACGCGACATGGGCTCGGGCTGGGTCGCGACCGGTCCTCCGGCAATGACGAGCGGATGCTCGAGCGTTCGGTCGGCGTTGCGCAAGGGGATCCCCCCGAGCTCCAGCATCGTGAGGACGTTCGTGAAGGTGAGCTCGTATTGAAGGGAGAACCCGACGATGTCGAAAGCGGATAGCGGCCGGTGGGTCTCCAGGCTGACGAGCGGCAGCCCGCGACGACGGAGCTGTTCTTCCAAGTCGAACCAGGGACAGAACGCGCGCTCGAGACAGAGATCCGGCTCCTTGTTAATGACCGAATACAGAATCTTCGTTCCCTGGTGGCTCATCCCGATGTCGTAGACGTCGGGAAACGCGAGGGCCAGAGTGGCGTCGAGGGAGCTCCAGTCCTTGACCACGGAAAAGCGCTCCCCCCCCATGTACCGGGCGGGCTTCGACACCTCGTGGATGAAAGAGGCGTAGGGATGTTCTCGAACGTTCATTGAGTCGGGTCCTGGGTAATCCTCTACTGTAGCGTCGCACGATGATTGTGCCAAATGCGACGATCCCGTTTGGCGCGGGCTAATAGACCTTCCGGTCGTGCCGATTATTCCAGTCATCGAGAAGCTCTCGGCAGGCATCCTTCATGAATCCGGGGACGATCTCGACCGGGCTCTTCGCCAGGCTTCGAAGCTTCTCGTTGGACAGGGACAGCTCGTTGAATCCCAGTTTTGCGACATCCTTGATGCTCGTTCCGAAA
>DASPGQ010000288.1 GCA_035620555.1 Vicinamibacteria bacterium | reverse complement strand
GAACGAGGGGTCTAACGAAGTGCTCGTAACCGGCCGCCCGCGCCGAGCGGGCGGCATCTTCGTATTCGCGCACGTTCCCCGCCTCGAGTCTTCCGGCTCCGTACATCGGAATGAACCACCCCCCGACATGACAGAGACAGGCGATCGTTTTTCCCACGATCCAGAACTCGATCTCCCGCACCGCAGAGGGCGGCTCGCCGATCTCTTCGAGCATTTTCCCGAGCTCGAGTCGATGGAGGAGCTCCTCGTGCTCGATGCGCCCTATGGTCGAGCGGTCTTCTCCCGGTGGCAGCGAGCGCCCGTGGCCCGCGTAGGCCAGAGCCGCTGCGAGCTCGCCGGAGTACGCTTTCCTGAGAATGGACGTGAGCCGGGCCTTTTCCATTTCGCCCTCACCCTGATTGTTCGTAACCCACCCGGTTTCCGCAAGCCACGACCGTGTTAAGATTCGAGCCATGTCGCGACGAAACGGACCTCGGGGCCTGTCACGCCGCAAGCTTCTCGTGGGGGTCGCCGGGGGTCTCGGTGCCACCGCCCTGGGGGCAGAGGACAAAAGGCCCCTCGTGCCCGACGATACCACGAAGCTCCAGGGCCCGCCCCCCACGGAGATCGGGGAACGGTCTCCTTTCGTCAAGCCCCGCCGTCTCGTGATGCGGGCGGAGCCTTCGAGCGGCTCGAGAACGCCACTACAGGACCTGCGCGGCATCATTACCCCCTCGGACCTGCATTTCGAGCGGCACCACGCGGGCATCCCCAGGATCGACCCCGAACGTTATTCGCTTCTAATACATGGAATGGTCGAGCGGCCCACGGTCTTCTCCCTTTCAGACCTCGAGCGATTTCCCGCGACGTCTCGTCTCTATTTCCTCGAGTGCTCCGGCAATGGTGGCGAGGCCTTACGAGATCCGCGGGAAGACATGACACCCCAGCAAATCGACGGTCTGACGAGCACGAGCGAATGGACCGGGGTTCCTCTTGCCCTGCTGCTCCGCGAGGTCGGAGCTCTTGCCGAAGCGCGGTGGTTTCTCGCCGAGTCGATGGATGCCGCCGTCATGACGCGCAGCATTCCGATGGGGAAAGCGTGGGAAGACGCGATGATCGCCTATGCGCAAAACGGCGAGCCTCTTCGGCCCGAGAACGGCTATCCCGTGAGGCTATTCCTACCCGGGTGGGAGGGAAACGCCAACGTCAAATGGCTGCGCCGGATCGAGCTGTCCGATCGTCCTTTCTTCACCCGCGAGGAGACTTCCAAGTACACCGACCCCGTCCCGGGCGGAAAAGCCCGCATGTTCACTTTCGACATGGACGCGAAGTCGATCATCACCTTTCCGGCGTATCCGCAACGTCTCACTGACACGGGTTACTGGGAGATACGGGGCATCGCCTGGAGCGGACGCGGGGTCATCACCCGGGTGGAGCTGAGCGTCGACGGTGGACAGAGCTGGCAGGACGCCGAGCTCCAGGAACCGGTGCTTCCGAAATGCCACACTCGGTTCCGCATGCTCTGGAACTGGCAAGGACAGCCCGCCACCCTCGTGAGCCGGGCAACCGACGAGACGGGCTCGGTTCAGCCTACGACCGAGGAGTTTCGCAGAGTGCGTGGCGAGGGAACCCGATATCACTTCAACCACCTGAGAGCGTGGCGGGTCCAGAAAGACGGCAAGGTCGTATTCACTCCCGCCTGAGTCCGATGGCGCGATACGGAGCGTGTTCCTGAAACTGATCACCCAGCTCGCGAGCTCTCTTTTTTTCGCCTCTCTTCTCTTCGCTTGCCAAAGAGGAGAGGCTCCGCCCCCCGAAACTCAGAGTGCCCCGATCGTAAACAACTCAGACAACGTTGATTTGCACGGCCAGTGGCAGCGCTGGATCGATACGCCGAGTCTGAGAGACGAGGCGCTCGATAAAATGGTCCATCTGCCCAGGTTCGGATTCGGCCGGCGCGCGACGCGGGAAGAGATCGCCGCCATCGACATCGACGTGATGCCCGACGGGACCGGCTTGCCCGAGGGAAGCGGGAGCGTCGCGCGCGGAAAGACGCTCTATGCCGCTCAATGCGTCCAGTGCCATGGCGCCGATGGTCGAGGTGCTGACTACGAAGCACTCGTAGGCCGCGAGCCCGGCGACGAGTTCCGCTTCGCGGAAACGCCCAACCACACCATTACCGTGGGAAATTATTGGCCGTACGCGACGACGCTTTTCGATTACATTCGGCGGGCGATGCCCCAAGCGGTTCCCGGGACTTTACCCCCGGACGACGTCTATAGCCTCGTCGCCTACGTGCTCTATCTGAACGAGATCCTTCCCGAGGACGCGACGCTCGATCGTCAGTCGCTCCCGGCGATCGCCATGCCCGCCCGAGGTCGATTCGTCTACGACGACCGCGCCGGAGGCCCGGAGTTTCGCTGACGTGCCCGGCCCCGACTTCATCCGCGCGATCATCGAGGAAGACCTCGAGAAGGGCAGCCATGGCGGTCGGGTCGCGACCCGGTTTCCTCCGGAGCCAAACGGCTACCTCCATATCGGCCATGCCAAATCCATTTGCCTCAATTTCGGCGTCGCCATCGAGTACGGCGGAACCTGCAACCTCCGATTCGACGACACCAACCCCAGCAAGGAGGAGGTCGAGTACGTCGAGGCCATTCAGGAGGACGTCCGCTGGCTCGGATTCGATTGGGACGACCGGCTGTACTTTGCGTCCGACTACTTCGAGGAGCTCTACGAAAAAGCCGTCGGTCTGATACGGGACGGCAAAGCCTATGTGGACAGCTTGAGCGCCGACCAAATCCGGGAATATCGCGGCACCCTGACCGAGCCCGGACGAGTGAGTCCATTTCGGAACCGCTCCGTCGAGGAGAACCTCGACTTGTTTCGCCGCATGCGGGAGGGAGAGTTCGAAGAGGGAGCCCACGTGCTCCGGGCCAAGATCGACATGGCCTCCGGCAACGTCAACCTGCGCGATCCAACTCTCTACCGAATCCGCAAGCATCCCCACCACCGAACCGGAAAGAACTGGGCCATCTACCCCATGTACGACTACGCTCACGCGCTGTCGGACGCATTCGAGAAGATCACCCATTCTTTGTGCACCCTCGAGTTCGAGGATCACCGACCGCTCTACGACTGGGCGGTTCGAGAGACGAAGGTGCCCTTCGTTCCGCGCCAAATCGAGTTCGCCCGGCTGAACTTGTCCTACACCGTGCTCAGCAAGAGACGGCTTCTGCGCCTCGTTCGTGATGGCCACGTCGGTGGCTGGGACGATCCACGCATGCCGACGATCGGGGGACTTCGAAGGCGCGGCTACACCCCGGAGTCGATCCGGACATTTTGTGACCGCATCGGCGTCGCCAAGCGCGCAAGCGTCGTCGATGTAGCCCAGCTCGAGCATGCGGTCCGCGAGGACCTCAATCTGCGGTCACCGCGCGTCATGGCAGTTCTCCGCCCACTCCGCGTCGTCCTGGAGAACTATCCCGAAGGCCAGGAGGAGGAGCTCGAAGCGGTAAACAACCCCGAGGACGAGCGCGCCGGGACGCGAAGGGTTCCCTTCTCGCGAGTACTTTACATCGAACGGGACGACTTTCTCGAAGATCCTCCGCGCAAGTTCTTCCGGCTGGCCCCGGGACGGGAGGTGCGGCTTCGCTACGCCTACCTCGTCCGCTGTGTGGCCGTCGTCAAAGACGAGACGGGAGACGTCATCGAGCTCCGTTGCCGCTACGATCCCGCCACCCGCGGCGGGACCCCGCCGGACGGCCGAAAAGTGAAGGCGACGCTCCATTGGGTCTCAGCCAGCCACGCGATGGATGCCGAGATACGACTCTACGATCGTCTCTTCCAGGTCGAGAACCCCGATGTCGTCGAGGAGGGCAAGGACTTCACCGACCACCTCAACCCCAGCTCACTCGAGGTCGTGGAGGGCGCGAAGATCGAGCCCAGTGTTGCCGATGCGAAGCCCGGAACGCGATATCAATTCGAGCGGCTGGGCTATTTCGCCGTCGACCCGGACTCGAACGCCAGCAGGCTGGTCTTCAACCGCACCGTGGCCCTGAAAGACACCTGGGCCCGCATCGCAGCGCGAACCCCCGGATAGGTCTCGAAGCGCCAAGAATTGGCCTCGAAGTCCGTCAGCGCCTGCTTACTCGGTGTGCAGACGCACCTCGAGGTCGCGGTCCGCGAGCGCCGAGAGTGGATTCGGGTCACGCACACGAAACGTCACCGAAGCGTTGCCGATCTTGGCGAGAACTCCGTTTCCGAAAGGCTGCCCCTCGCGAACGAAGTACGTCTTGTCGTCCGGCCCCACCAACATGGCGGTAGAGCCTCCAGTTGTTTTTACGATGCCATGAAGGGTGACACTGCCAACTTCGAATCCCAAGGGCCCCTCGGGCTCCTCTTGTGGCACCGACTGGGGCCCGATGAACGGGTCGCGTCGTCCCGCGGCGCGATAGGCTCCTCGTTCTTCGTCGTTGCTCTCTTCCCGCACCTCGCGGGACGATTCGGTGCGACGCACGGGCTGCTCCCGCGCGTCCGATGGCGTCGGGATCAGCGTCACGGCAAACGTCGAGCTAAAGACGCTCGTTGCCACCAATGCCGTCCCCGCGAACGACAAGGCGGCTCTCCTAGCGGGACGCCGCGTTCCGAGTTTGGTCAAGTACATGATGCGACCCTCCAGTGAGTGGGTGCCGAGCACACCGAGGGAATGGCTTGGGCCGGAGTCCAGAAACATCGCCGCGGCGGCGACGAGACAGCGGGCGTATGCGCGCGGCTCCAATAGCTCCACCGCGACCGCTTCGTCACAGGCTTCCTCGCGTGTCCGGTCGAGCTGGCGCTTGATCCAGTGCGCCACGGGATGGATGCCGATTGCGACCCTTAGGAGCTCAAAGGCGACGTTCCATGGGTAGTCGTGTCGTCGGATGTGAGCGAGCTCATGGCCCATGATCGCGGTGAATAGATGACTCGACGCTTCGTTACGCAATCGAGCGGGAAGCAGAATTACCGGGTCGAGAAGGCCGAAAGTGACCGGACTTCCCTCCCCCGAGGACCATAGAATCCGGCCGCGATCGACGCCGAGCACACGACGGCAACGCGCCTCGACAACTTCGAGCCCTTCGGGAAGCCCGTGGATCGACGCGCTGGCACGAAGCCGCGCCGCGCGCCGAGCGCCGCGCACCAGCCGAAGCAGTCCTGCCACGACGAAGGCGACGTAGAGCGCCGAGAGTGCCATCGCGGCTTCGCGCGAGACGCCCAGGCTCACGGCGTCGTCCTTTGCCGGATGGCCGGCAGTCGTTGCCACTGGCACCGGCGACCCTTCCGCGACATTGAGCTCCCCTGCCGGCGCCGACGGTGCGAGCGGACGGAGGATTGTCGACAAAGGCACCAGGAAACATAGCAGGAAAGTCATCGCCCAAATGCGGTGTCGCTCCGATGCCGAAAAAGATCTCCATCGCGTCAGGCCGAACGCGATCGCAGCCAGAAGCGTCACCTGCCAGGAAGCGTTGATCACGAAGGTTGCGATCCCGCTCATCATGACGACCATTCGCCGCCTTCCACGATGTCGTTGAGCTTGCGAAGCTCGTCCTGACTCAAACGACGGCTCTCGACGAGGCTCAAGACCAGTTCCTCCGCCGAACCCCCGAAGAAACGGTCGATGATCTCGGCTGTGGCATTGTGCGTAACCTGCTCTCGACTCACGGTCGGATGGTAAACGTAGGCGCGCTCCCTCAGCTCACGACGGAGCTTCTTCTTGCGATGAAGAACGTTCAACATCGTCTGGACCGTGGTATAGGCGAGCCTGCGGACGCTCGCGAGCCCTTTTTGCACTTCCTGGACCGTCGACGGGCCCCGCTCCCAGAGCACCATCATGAGGTCGAGCTCGAGCGGTGTGAGCTTCGGACTCGCTTTCTTTCTGGCCACGACTCGCTCCTAATTTCTTAGTAGGAATGTAGCCGATGGGAGCCGGTCGCGTCAACTAAGAAATTAGGACTTTGTTCAGGGAGTCACGCCGAGCTGGCCCATCAGGAACTCGAGCTCCGCCGCGGTGTCCTCTATGTTGTTGGAAACGGGAAGTCCCCGGCTCGCCGCATGGCCCGCTTTCGGGTGGTATTTGAGAATGACGGGCCGGCCCGAGCTCGTGGCGTGCTGTAACCGCGCCGTCATCTTTCTCGCCTGAAGCGGAGGCACGCGGGTGTCCCGATCGCCCGACGTCAGCATTACCGCGGGGTAGGCGGCCTCTTCACGAACTGCCTGATACGGAGAGTATTTCTTGATGAAGGCAAACTGCTCGGGCACGGAGGCGTCTCCGTACTCGAGAAGCGCCGGCAAATTGTTGGTCCGGGTGAACGTATAGAACCGAACCATATCGAGGTCGGGAAACCCGCACAATACGGCGCGGTAGAGATCGGGGCGCTGGGTCATCGCGCTTGCGACGAGGAGCCCGCCGTTGCTCGTGCCACGGATGGCGAGCTTGTCGGGCGCAGTGTAACCCTCGTCGATGAGAAACTCGGCGGCGGCGATGAAATCGTCCAAGACGTTCTGTTTGTTCTCGAGCATGCCATCGCGGTGCCACTTCTCGCCGTACTCGCTCCCGCCCCGCAGGTTGGCCATCGCGTAGAGACCGCCGTGCTCCACCCAGACGAGCGCCATGGGGTCGAACCGGGGCGTGAGGGCGACGTTGAAACCTCCGTAGCCGAACAGAAGCGTAGGCGTGTCGCCGTTCCTACGAAGGCCCTCACGATAGAAGAGGTACATGGGCACCTCGGTTCCGTCGGCGGACCGATAGCGTACCTGTTCGACGACGAGGGCGTCGGCATCGATTTCGAGCTCGCGCTCCTGCCAGAGCTCACGCTCACCGCTTTCGAGATCGACCAAATAGGTAATCGGAGGCCGGTGAAAGGACGAGAGCTCGAGAAACGCTTTGCCCTCGACCGCGCCACGAATCTGGGCGGAGTGATGCTCGGGAACCGCAAGCTCCCCGGAGGGCGTTCCGTCGAGCGCAAACACGCGGATCCTGCTGCTGACTTCGTGGAGATAGCTCGCGTAGATCTTCCCGTCCAGAAACGCGAAATCCGTCAAGACGTCGGAAGACTCGGGTAGGACCTCCTTCCACGACTCGCGCTCGGGCTTCGCCGGGTCAATGGCGAGTACCCGATTGTTGGAAGCCTCGAGGTTAGTGCGAACGTAGAGGAGCCCCTCGTGAAACTGGGGCTCGAAACGCGCGTCGACGTCCTTGGCGAGTGGCCGGGCAGGAGCTCCGGTCCCGAGGTCCTGCAGATGAAGCTCGCTCCGCGCCCATCCGTGGTTGACCGTAAGCACCAGGTACTTCCCGTCGGCCACTTCGCGCGCATTCACGAAGCTCGTCGGGTCGTAACCCTCTCCGAAGATAGTTTCGTCTTTCTCGAGAGGATCTCCGAGCACGTGAAACCGGACTCGCGGGCCTTCGGCGCGGGAGCGGTGGGTATAGTAAAAGCCCGCGTCTTTCCGGCCGAATGCCACCCCCGCGTAGAGCGCTCTCGGAAGCCGGTCTTCGAGATCCTTTCCCGATTCGACGTCGCGCACCCTCACCTCGATCTCGTCCTCGCCGCCGTCGCGCAGGCTGTAGAGCAGAAGCTTTCCGTCGCTCGAGACCGAGAGGATCTCGACTTTCGTCGTGAGATCGGCGCTCATCGGGTGAGGATCGATGACGACCTCGTTCTGGCCGTCCGGGTCCATCCGCACGAGCTCCCCTTCCGGCGGGGCGGGGCGGCGGAAGACGATCTCGAGCTCGTCGTGAGCGCGCCTCACGGTGAAGTATTCGTGGTCGCCTCCTTTCTGAGGTGGGCCGATCTCGGGTGAGCGCATGAGCTGGGAGAGCCGTTCGCGAAGCCGCGCTCTTCGCGGAGACTCGCCGATGACGCGCTCGGCGTAGGCGTTCTGCGCGTCGATCCAGGCCCTCGTCTCCGCGCTATCCTGTTCTTCGAGCCATCGGTACGGATCGGGTATGGACTCGCCATGAATCTCGTCCACGACGTCGACCCGCCGAGTCTCGGGAGCGTCGGACAGCCCGCCGGAGCAGGCGGCCAAGGACAACAGCAGCGGTATGAAGCCCGCTGAGGCGTGGGTCTTCAATTAACGACCTCCTTCGTGCTAGAGCCCCAGAACCAGGCGCATCCCGTCATCGATGGAGGACAACTCGGCTTCGGGTAGCGACGCGAGGCGCTCCAAGAAATCTAAGCGCAACACTTTTTGGATGTCGTAGACGTTGGCGACCGACGATCGGGGTAGACGCGTCGCACGCCGATGGAGTCGTACATTTCCTGGCAATCCTTCCAGATGCACACGGCTCGTCAGAGGCACCACGAGGAAAGACCGCACACGCGGCTCTCTCACGGCGTCGGTTTGAACCACGACGGCCGGACGTCGTTTGTCGACTCGGACCCACCAGACCTCACCGCGTTTCGGGAGAGACTCACCACTCGTCGTCAGCGTATTCCTCCGCCGTGCGCCGCCTTTGATGAGAACGCCAAGCCTCCTCGTCTTCTGCCACGTCCCATCCGTACTGGTCGATGTAACGCCTCGTCTGTTCCCGCACTCTTTCCGCATGGAGCAGTTCAGCGAAAAAGCCGGACCGGGACGTACCGCGCCGTTTTGCCTCTTCGTCCGCGAAGTCGATCAATTCCTCGGGAAGGGAGACGCCGATCTTCATGGTTTCCCTAGTGTAACACGGCGAGGAATACCGAAGTATTCCTTATGAGGCTCCACGCAGGATCCACGCAGGATCCACCATATTGCGCCTGGGAAGATTCGCAAGCTACTGCATTACCGCTCGAAAACCGTCTCGCCGTCCACGATGACGCGTACGGTCTCGGCCCAGGTGCTGATGGGGTGATTCCGCCAGAGGACGATGTCGGCATCCAAACCGGGGGCGAGTGTTCCTACCCGATCGCCGATGCCCAGAATCGCGGCGGCGTCGGAGGTGACCGCGCGCAGCGCTGCCTCTTCGGGGAGTCCGTGGGCTTTGGCAACGACCGCCTCCATGGCAACCGACCGTCCACCCGCGGAAGCGGTGCCGAACGCGATGCGCACGCCGGCCTCGTGGAGCCAAGCCGCATTCGCCGGCGTATGGGCAAACGTCTCGTAGGGACCGCCGTTGCCCATGCCGACGATCGATGGACCCACCACTACGGGAACGCCGGCGGCCGCGAGCTCTCGCGAAACCCGGTAGGCCCCCGCACCCGAGTCCAGAATGACCTTCGAATCGAACTCGTCGGCGAGACGAATCGCCGTGAGAATGTCGTCGGGCGTGTTGGCGAGCACACGGAGGGGAAGCTCCCCGCTGAGCACCCGGGCGAACACGCGGCCCTCGTCGCCTTCGATCGCATCTTCCTGGGCACGAACGAAAGTTTGCCTCAGGATCCCAACCATGCCCTGGCGGGTGGTCGGTGCATCGAACGCCTCGAGCGCCGTCTCGCCGAAAGAGGCGCTCACGCCGCCTTCACCGCGTACGATGACGCCCGTCAGCTTGACGACGGCACCCATTCCTCCGATCAAGTTCTGCCCACTCGGGCTCACGTAAGTCGTCGTCACACCCGACCGAAGCCATTCCGAGTCGGGTGGGATCTCGAGGACGTCGGCAATGCGACGAGATGCCGCCATCAGATTCTCGCGATCCGATCGAGCCGAGAATCCAAGGCCGAAATGAGAGTAAGCGTCAATGAATCCCGGTGTCGCGTAGAGCCCCTCGCCGTCGATCACGTCGGCGCCAGCGGGCGGAGCCACCTCGCGACCAAGCTCGTTGATCTTTCCGCCGGCATAAACGAGAGTTCCGGCCTCGATGATCGCGCCATCGCCGGTGAGAACGGATGCCCCGCGAATGGCCACGGAATTTTCCTGGGACCAGCAAACGGATGCCACGAGTACGGCGAGCGCTGAGACGAAGGCCCTGCCCATCACCATCCCTCCGGGACGCGTTGGCCGAAGGCGTTCTCGCCCGTCGTTCGATTGAAGACTTCTCGGCCGTCGATGAAAACCTGCTGGACGAGGCTCTCGAAATCGAGCGGCGGCCCGTTCAGGATTACGAAGTCGGCGTCCTTGCCCACCTCGAGGCTGCCGATGCGATCTTCGAGATGGAAAAGTTTAGCCGGATTCAATGTGAGCGCGGCCAGTGCCTCTTCTTCGGGCATGCCTTTGCGCACGAACAAGGACGCGCTCGGCCGCAGAAAATACTGGTGCGCGTCGGGGTGATCCGCGTGAAAAGCGACCGTGCCGCCCCGCTGCGCGAGCCGCACCGGCCCCATGATCTGTGGATTCTCGCGGCCCATGAACGGCAGGATCGGCCCGAAGCTGATGGGAACTTCGGCTTCGACGAGCTCGTCCACGAGCTCGTCGGTGTTCCGGGCGTGATGGATGTAGAGGTCGAGATCGAACTCTCGCTTGAGCGCGATCGCGTGCCGCATGCCCAGAGCGTCACCGGTGTGGACGCCCACGACCCAGTCTCGAGTCAGGAGCTTCCCGAACGCCTCGCGCGTCAGATCGCGGGGAGGCGGCTGGCTTCCCGAAGCTTCCGCCGCCGCGCGGGCTTCCAGATAGCCTTCCGCAGCGCGAAGCTCGGACACGAGAAGCTCGTAGACCGCGTCCACGGTCTCGGGGAAGTTGTCGAACTGCCGGTCCGCCCGCATGGCGAACTTCATGCCGCCTTCGGCGAGAAACATGTCTTCCATCGTGCCGCCACGGAGCTTCACCACGACCGCCTGACCGCTGTTGGGGCTTCTGCTGCCCGTCGTGATGTTCATCGTCGTGACTCCGGAGGCGAGCGCCAAAGAGAACGCGGCGTCGTTCGAATTCAGCCCGTCGATCGCCCTCACCTGGGCGTTGATGGGCACCGACAGCTCGTTGTTGTTTGTCCCCGTCGCGGGGATGTTCAGTTGTTTGAAGCCCATGTGCGAATGGCTCTCGACGAGGCCCGGGATGACCGACCACCGATGGGCATCGAGCGTGCGTGCCCCACGAGGCACCGGAACGTCGGTGCCAATATCCGCGATCTTGCCGTCCCGCACGAGCATGGTGCCGTTCTCGATGGGAGGCCCTGATACGGGGTAGAGATGGGCATTGATGACGGCGAGAACCTCCCGCTCGATTTCTTCGGGCGGCGCACAAGCTGCTGCGGTCGCGGCAAGGACGGCGCAGACGAATCCTTTTTTCATATCGCCTCCTTCACGAAGCGCAGAAGCTGCGACTCGATGGCGCCGCAGGGTACGAAGAAAGGTTTCTCGAGCACTTCGATTGCGATCACGCGCCCCTCAATCCGATAAATTCCCTCGAAGACTCCGATGGGTGTCGGCAACGAGAACGTGCCTTCGCGGGCCGATCCAGCAAAGGTCCCGCCGGCGCCCACCACATGAGCTTCGATGGTGCGCACCAGCGAAGCGCTTTCACAGCGAAACTCGAAATCGAAGCGGCAAAGAGACACAGTCGACGTCGTTCCTCGCGGAGCCTCGCGCACGATAATCGATGCGCGCTCCAGAATCCAGCCAGGCTTTCATTGAGGTGGACGCGCGATTGAAGCTTGACTCTGACGTCGAAATCGAATCGAATCGGCGACGAAGGGAGGAGCCATCCATGCGTATCGACCCTCAAACCGCCTTGCGTGCGCTCGAGGAGCGCATGGAACGCTCGAGACGAGAAGAGGAAGGCTTCTCGCGCCGGGGCTTTCTCGGCTCGGTGCTCGGAGGTGCGGCGGGGCTGAGCCTCGTTGCCGGATCGACCTCTGCGGCTGCGGCCCTCGAGAGCGTACTGCCTCCCCCGCTCGACGGCGGGGCAATGCCCGACGACGAGCGCTACTGGAACCTCGTTGCCAATCAGTTCTTTCTGCGCAAGGGCCTCGCCTACATGAACACTGGTACCCGTGGTCCGTCGCCCCACCCGATTCACATGGCGCAGGTGCAGGCGCTCGAGGGGATCAACGCCGATTACAACGGTTACAACAAGACCGTCTACGACGACGACCGGAAGACGGAGATGCGTGAGAAGCTCGCCGCATTCGTCGGGGCGAAGCCAAACGAAATCGCCTACTCACTGAACACGTCCGATGGCATGGTGGCGGGCACCTTCGCTCCCGTGCTGAAGGCAGGAGACGAGATCGTCTACACCAACCACGACCACTCGGGTGGGGCGTACCCGGTGTTGCATCGTGCGATGCACGACAATCTCGAGGTCGGCGTCATCGATCTCTCCGCGGAAGAGTTCCATCCGCCAGCGAGCACCGACGCGATCCTCGACGCCTTCGCTTCGACCATCACCAGCCGGACGAAGCTCTTGAGCTTCTGCCACATCAACTATACCGACGGCTGCGTGCTTCCGGTGAAGCAGATCTGCGAGATGGCTCGAGCCAGGGGCATCCTGACCGTAGTCGACGGAGCTCAGCCCCCAGGAATGATGAAGCTCGACATGCACGACTTGGGTTGTGACATGTACGCGGGTCCGTTTCACAAGTGGATGATGGCGAGCATGCAGACGGGCTTCTTCTTCGTTCGCGAGGACGTTCAGGAGCGTCTGCGAAACCTGTTCACCACCGCGCCGGCGGACAGCCGCTCGATGTACGGGACGCCACTTCCCGAGGAGCGGATTAAAACACTCCAGACGGCGCAGGCATTCGAGCCCCGAGGCTCGCACAACATTCCCGCGAGAGTCTCGATGGACGCGGCCATCGATTTCCACAATATGCTGACCCGCGAAGCGGTGGAAGCGAGGGACCGCTATCTCGCTCAGAAGGTGCACAAAGCCCTGCGCGCCATGGACGGCGTCGACGTGCTGACCTCCGATGCTCCCGAGCTCGGGTGCGCGCTCGTGGCGTTCAAGATCCGCGGTGTCGAGACCCGTGACCTGAACGACATCATGTGGGACCGCTACAACATCTACATCCGCAACGTCACGCATCTCGAGATCGACTGGGACGTCAATCGCGTCTCGCTACACGTGATGGTGACGGACGAGCAAGTCGACCGCTTCCTCGGCGCTGTCGAAGAGGTCGCCAAAGAGGCGAAGGCCTAGAGGATCGACTCAGAGGAGCCCGAGAAACTCCTCCGTCGAGAGCGCGGCTTGGCGGACGATTTCCCGAAGCGCCCCGACCGAGAGCGCGGATCTTC
>DASPGQ010000287.1 GCA_035620555.1 Vicinamibacteria bacterium | reverse complement strand
TACTTCGGTTAGAACGGCCTCGGTCGTTAGAAGATTGCTCCAAGGTCGACGAGAGTACTCCGCTGCTCGCTCATGGTATTCATCGCGCGTGTTGATGAGCGCGAGAAAGAAGCCTGTGTCGACGAAGACGCCTTCCGGCATCACTTCTTGGGCGTGGCGTATAGATAGTGGTCGTGCTGCTCGGCAAGGTCGGGCAAGCCGAAGTCGTCAGCAAGGTCCAGGATGCGAAGGAGGCCGTTGTGGGGCTCGGGTTTCGAATCGGCAGGCAGAATCCGAACGCGGTATTTTCGGTTGGGTTCGAGGTCCAGAGGCCTCTCGGGGCGAAGGACCTCCCCATCGAAGGTGACTTCGATTTCTCGCTCGGAAACAAGCTTTTCCATCCCGATATTATATCGCTAACCCGAAATGTCGGCTCTTCGCCGAGCCAGAGACTGACCGGACGACGTCGGACGCCGAGGTTACGGGAGTCGAATCCATCAAGCGGACCACGCTCCAGGTGCGCGCGTTCAAGGCGGATATGGCGGACAGTCTGGTCGCTCCGCTCGCGCAGGGCGGGCGGAGCGTCCAAAGACCCTGCTACGTCAACAACAGCCCGGCGCGCACGCTGCCTTCGCCGCGACCCCTTCCGGGGTCTCGATGCCTACGTTTTGTTGCTTGACCACGAACACCTCCCAGCGGTGGCCGTTCGGATCCGTGACCCACACTTTGTCTTGGATCGCGTAGCAGCACTCGACGTCGGGCTCCTCGAGCGTCTCGAATCCCGCTTCGCGCAGACGTTTGGCAGCCGCCTGGACATCCTCGGCCGAGCTCACCTCGATTCCGAGATGGTTGACGGCCCCGGGACGGGTCAGCGGTTGCACGCTCGCGTTGAGGGTGAAGTTGAGTCCGGGCTCTTCGAGCTCGAACTTCGCGTAGCCCGGTTTCAGTTTCACGGGCTCCGATCCGAAAAAGCGACGGTAGAAGTCGACCGAGCGGTCGAACGCGGCTGTGTTCAATGCGAGATGCGTCTTCATGGTTCCTCCTATGTTTCTGGAATTATCGAATCGATTTGGTGAAAGTTTTGTTTTGTCATCAATGGGCACTAAGCGTTAACGGTTGGCAGGTATAGAGATATTGACCAAGGGCTGACGAGTGCAGCACTCGGCGTAGAGGAAATCCAGCAGAGACTGCAGAGCGGCTGTTCCCGCCCGATAGCGGAGAAACCGACCCTCGCGCTCCTGCTCCACGAGGCCCTCGTGGCGCAAGGCGTCGAGATGATGAGACAAGGTCGATGGCGGAGTTCCCAGCGTCTCCAGAATCTCGGCCACGACCAGTCCGTCTGGGTGGGCGGCGAGAAGCAGTCGCACGACATCGACGCGCGCCTCGTGTCCGAGTGCGGCGAACTTGCGTGCGATTTCCTGGGAGCTCGATGTCGTCATTACTATTCCATTATTCCAGAAATATAGTTGTGTGTCAAGAGAATTTGTTTCGAGGCATCGCTAGAATGCTCCTAGGGAAAGGAGGTCGAACGGAATGCGCTGCCGAGGCGTCGTCGCTGTCGTAACAATCACCTGGCTGAGCTTGGGGTTACTCTCGTGCCAGCCGCCGCCGGCAACGGACGAGGCGGAGCTCGGGATCCAGGAAAGGCTCGAAAAGTACACCACGGTGCGCCTGACCACGGACACGAGTGAGCTCTCGGAATCCCAGCGCGCCGTGCTTCGCCATCTCGTCCGGGCTGCCCAGGCAATGGATGGCGCCTACTGGCAGCAGGCCTATGGAGACCGCGATGAATTGATGTCCAAGCTCGAGACTCCCGAAGCGAAGCGTTTCGCGGAGATCAACTACGGCCCATGGGATCGTCTCGCCGGTAACGAGCCCTTCGTCGAAGGCGTGGCGGCGAAGCCCCCGGGCGCGAATTTCTATCCCGAGAGCATGACGAAAGAGGAGCTCGAGAGCGCCGCGAAAGAGTCGGGAGAGCTCACGAGCCTCTACACTATGATCCGGCGCAACGACGAGGGAAGGCTCGAGGCGGTCCCTTACTCGGTCGCGTTCGAGGAAGCCTACGGCGCTGCCGCGGCGGAGCTCCGTGCCGCCGCCGAGCTCACCGAGGAGCCCCAGCTTCGAAATTACCTCGACTTGCGCGCGCGAGCTTTGCTCACCGATGACTACCGGGAAAGCGATATGGCCTGGATGGACATGAAAGACAACACCCTCGACATCATCATTGGCCCTATCGAGACCTACGAGGACGGTCTTTTCGGGTACAAGGCGGCGAACGAAGCGCTCGTGCTGGTCAAAGATCGTGTCTGGAGCGAAAGGCTCGCACGTTACGCGTCTTTGCTTGGCGACCTCCAAAGAGCGCTCCCCGTCGACGACGCCTACAAGCGGGAGACCCCGGGGCTCAATTCCGACTTGAATGCCTACGACGTGGTCTACTACGCGGGGGATTCCAACGCGGGTTCCAAACCCATCGCCGTCAATCTGCCCAACGACGAGCGCGTCCAGCTCGAGAAAGGGACCCGAAGACTCCAGCTAAAGAACGCCATGCGGGCGAAGTTCGACGAGATCCTGTCACCCATCGCCGACATCCTCGTCGAGAAAAGCCTACGAGAGAACGTTCGCTTCGACGCTTTCTTCGAGAACGTCATGTTTCACGAAGTCGCTCACGGACTCGGAATCAAGACGACCCTCGATGGACGCGCCACCGTACGCGCGGCCCTGAAAGAGCGCGCCTCGGCGCTCGAGGAGGCCAAGGCGGACGTTCTTGGTTTGTTCATGCTCAGAGAGCTCGGCGAGAGAGGGGAGCTAGAGGATGACGCGGTCGTCGACAATTACGTGACGTTTGTGGCGTCGATATTTCGCTCGGTGAGGTTCGGGGCGGCGAACGCTCACGGCCGGGCGAACTTGATGCAGCTCAATTTCCTCAGGGAAAAAGAAGCGTTCGCTTACGACGAGGCCACCGGTACGTTCACGATCGATCCCGAGCGGATGGAGAGCGCGATCGAAGAGCTGGCGGGAGTCATACTGAAGTTCCAGGGCGACGGGGACTACGACGGGCTCGGGCAGTTCATCGAAGAGTATCAGGTCGTGAGCCCGTGGCTCGAAGAGGTGCTGTCGCGCATCTCGGAGGCCGGGATTCCCGTGGATATCGTTTTCGAGCAAGGCCTCGACGTTCTGCGACTATAGCCGCTCGTCGGAGCGCGCAGCGCCGTCAGCGAGCCCTGGTCCAGGTGTTCGTCAAATGGACGTTCATGCCCCCCGACACCTCGAACGTCTCGACGAATTGGTTCTCGTTCTTGATATCGAGCGTCAGGCGAACCTCGAGGCCGGGCGGGCCGTTCTCGACGTTCTCGGACACGAAGACGAAGCGGTCGGGATTACTGGTCGCCCGGTCCTGCTTGAGCTGAACCACGAACGACTCGCTGTGGAACTGCCGGACGACGAATAGATTTCGATTGCGGTCGTAGCTGAAGATCGCCCAGTCGTGATGGGTCTCGCCCGATGGGTTCTTCTCCTGCGGCTCGAAGACGGATGTGTTTCTGGAGACCAGATACTGCCCGCCGATGGCGAGCTCGTAATTTCGCTCACCTCTTCCCACGCCGGCGGACCCCGATTCCTGTCCCCTCCATTCGCCCACGAAGTACTTCAGTGGCTTCCAGACATCCTCCTCCGGGGTCGTTTGCAGAACCAGAAAGGCAACCCAGATCGTTCCTATCGTCATCGTAGGTCCTCCGTGCAGTCCGCAACGAGCATAACTCGGCAAGGAGCCAACGAATTGGACGAATCCGACAAAGTCAAAGCTCGAAAGAAGAAACTTGGGAGCGGGAGAGCAGCTGGCGCGGGGTCAGGCCGGAGAACTCCTTGAACTCGCGGATGAAATGCGCCTGGTCGTAGTAACCGCTCAGATGGGCGGCCCTGGTCAGGCTCTCGAAAGGCTGGCGGAGCTTCTGGTAGGCATGAATGAACCTGACCAGGCGGGCCGTCTGCTTCGGCGTCGCACCGATGTACTCGAGGAATTTCCGCTGGAGCTGGCGTTCACCGATGCCGAGCTCGCGGGTCATTTCGCATATGCGGACCTGGCCGCGCCGTTGCCACAGGTGGCGGACGGCTGGAGCGATGTCGCCCTTTTGATGAAGTGCGAGCTGCTCGATCAGAAAGCGCTCGACCCGCTCGATTCGCTCTTCGGTCGTC
>DASPGQ010000286.1 GCA_035620555.1 Vicinamibacteria bacterium | reverse complement strand
GGCTCGTGCGTAACGCGAACGCGCTGTCGAAGCTTGCGGGCGAAAGCCTCTTGTCCTCGGCGAGGGGGGGGGCTGCGGTGGCTACGCGGATCGCGAGCCACACGCTCAGGGCGTTGATTTTGTTGAGCGTCCTGCTCGGGGTGGGCCTGCCGTCGATCGCGGTGCTGCGTCCGATTTATGGGGGGCCTTACGTCGCCCTCGGACTCTGCCTTCTCGTCGCCGCCGTGGGAGTCTATTTGTGGAGAAACGCCGGAGCCATGGCTTCGGAGCTGCGTTCGGGCGCGGAGCATCTTGCCGAGCTTCTCGCGAGGCAGAGCGCGCATGACGAGCCCATAACGCTCGTGGAACCGTCTTTGCCCCCGGGACTCGACGCCATTGTGGGACTCACCCTTCACGAACGAAGTGCCGCGATTGGGAGGACTCTATCGGAGCTCGACCTTCGGGCGCGAACCGGCGCGACGGTTCTGGCCATCCAGAGAAGCCCCGCCCAGGTGATCCTTCCCACCGGTCGCGAGCGGCTCGAGGCCGGGGACGTTCTCGCCATCAGCGGATCCCGAAAGGGTGTTGTCGAGGCCCAGCAGATTCTGTTGGCCGCGGCGGCGGAGGTCTCCCGGCCTACTGGCTGATGAGCGCGGCCACGGCGCCGGCGGGATCGCGGACGACGCAGAAGCGGCGCTTGCCCATGTCTCTCGGCCCGTCGACGATCTCTCCTCCGAGCTCCACGGCGCGGCGTGAAGCGACATCGACGTCCTTCACGGTGAAGTAGACCAGCCACTGAGGCGGGAGGTTCTGGTTCGAACCGCGGGCATGACACACGCCCGCGACCGGTTCCCCGCTCTCGGAGAGCAGATTGAAGTCGGAATAGTCGCCCATATCGACCGGCTCGGGGCGCAGGCCGACGACACGGGCGTAGAAATCCCGAATCGCCTCGGCGTCGTCGACGGTGAGGTCTGTCCACACGATGGAGCCAACCGCCTTGTCACTCATATGGGCCCACTATTGTACTCGTTCCGGCTATGATAGGATTCCGGCATGAGTGACAGGATCCTGTCCACCACTCTCAGTGAAGCGCGCCGCCATCGCGGCTGGTCGCAGCGGGAGCTCGCGGTGAGAAGCGGCGTCTCGAGGGCCGAAGTGAGCGCAGTAGAGATGTGTCGGCAATCGCCATCGATTGCCACCGCCCTTCGGCTCGCGGGCGCGCTCGGTCGGACGGTCGAGGAGCTCTTCAGCCTCTCGCCCACCGGTCAGAGCGAGCCGAGCTGGGCGTGGGCGCCGGAATGTCAGGAAGGACGCTTCTGGGAGGCGCGCGTCGGGTCGCGGCGACTACTCTTTCCCGTCGAGCCGACGGCTCTCGGGAGCCTGCCCCACGACGGATCTTTCGGGCCAGGCGGAGTGATCCGCAGACCCTGGGCCGAAGCCCAGAGGACACTCGTGGTGGCGGGCTGCGATCCCGCGGTCGGACTTCTGGCGGCGGAGCTCGCTCGACGGGACGGGATCCGGCTTCTTGCCTTGACACGCGGCAGCCGGGACGCCCTCGAGCTCTTGAAGCGGGGTCTCGTCCACGCCGCGGGTTTGCACTGGTCGGAGGAATCAGGCGAGGACGCGAACGCCGCCATGGCTTCGAGCGTGCTCGGCGGCGCAGGCAAAGGGTTTCGCCTGGTTCACGTTGCGAGGTGGCAGGAAGGTGTCGCTCTCGAGAGCACGGTTCGGGCTCGCTCGGCCTCTTCGATCGCTCGAGCCCGGCTGCGTTGGATCGCGCGGGAGGAAGGCTCGGGCGCGAGGCACGTGCTCGACCGGCTCCTCGGCGCGCGCCCGCGTCGGTTTCGTCACGAGGCGCGCGACCACCGCGCCGTCGCCCTCGCCATCCGGAGCGGTTATGCGCAGGCGGGGATTGCGGTGAGGTTGGCGGCCGAGGAGGCCGGGCTCGATTTCGTGTTGGTGCAGCAAGAGGACTATGAGCTCTGCTACCGAAACGAGCTCCGCGGCGACGAGCCCATCGCCGCCCTTCGAAAAGCGCTCAAGCGTGCCGAGCTCAGACGCCTCACCCGGGATTTGCCAGGCCTCGAAGTCGCACGAATGGGGGAGGAGCGGTCGGTTGCCTAGCCCCCTCCTGCTCTTCTTCGGTTGGCTCGCGCCCAACGAAGCGACGGCCCAGATCGCCAAGAATGATAAGCCTCTCCGATCGTTCGCGCTCGCCGCGACTCCCGAGGCGGATATCCCTGCCTACGTTTCCGCGGCATCGCCTGGTTGGATCATCGGATTCGAGCTTCGATCCCGCTGGGAAGATCGTTCGGGACGGCTTCGCGACCGGCCCGATCCAGCGGAGCTTACGCTTGGCCTCACCCGGGCGCGGGTTTCTCTCGGTTTCGCTCCCGAACAGTCGTCCTTCCGGTTCTCACTGGAGGCCCAGGACGCCCGCCAGCTCGGTTCCGATTTTCCCGAAACGCCGCTTACGGTGAACGAGCTCGACCTTCTGCAGCTTCGCATCCGATTCGACCTCGATCCCGTCCTTCACGTTCCCATGGCCGTCGAGGCCGGGCGTATCTCTTTCGATGCCTTGGATCGCAGGCTCATCGCCCGCAATCGATTCCGCAATACGACGAACGCTTTCGAAGGGGTTCGGGTCCGTATCGGTCGAACCCCATCGCCCATCGCTCTCGAAGTGCTCGCTTTGTGGCCGACCCAGCTCCGTGCCGAGAGCCTCGACAAGCTCGACGAGAACCGGAGACTCTTCGGAACGATCGGAAGCATCCACCGTCCGCAATTGGTGCTCGAGCCCTATTACCTCTTCTATGATGCAAACACCGATCGACGAAACACCTTTCATACCACGGGAGTCCACCTCTTCGGCCCGATTGGCGATCGCTGGGACCACGATCTTCACGCCGCGTTTCAGCTCGGAAGCCTGGGAGAGGACGCACACCGTGCCTTCGCCTTCCACGGGGAGCTCGGGCGTCGTTTCGAGAGCGCATGGGCCCCGCGCATCTCCGCCTGGCTCAACTACGCGTCCGGAGATGCGGAGCCCGACGACTCCCGGAGCGGACGATTCGATCCGCTCTTCGGCGCTTCCCACACGATGTACGGTTTCACCGATCTCATGTCGTGGCAGAACACGATCAATCCGGTGGTCTCGCTGACGCTCAGCCCGAGCTCCCGGTTCGAGCTCGAGCTGATGCATCGTCTCTACTGGCTCGCGAGCGCGAAGGACGCTTTCGTCCGTGCGGCGCTTCGGGATCCCGAAGGGGACAGTGGAACGTTCATCGGGCAGGAGCTCGATGTCGAGCTTCGATGGGACCTCTTGCCGTTCGCGGAGCTGAACGTCCAGTACGGCGAGCTCTTCGCCGGAGGCTTCGTGAAGCGGACCGGGGGCGGTACCGGCGCCCGAGTCTTCTACGTGGCGCTCACCGTGTCCGCACCATGATACTGATCTGGATCTCGCTGCTTGGATCGCTTGGCGTTCAAGAGCCGATTCGCATCTTCGCCGCGGCAAGCCTGACCGACGCCCTGGCAGAAGTTGCCTCCCAGTTCGAGAAGACCCATCCTTCGTCCCGTGTCGTCTCTCAGTTCGGATCGTCGAGCGATCTGGCGCGTCAGATTCTCGCCGGCGCACCCGCGGACCTCTTCTTCTCGGCAGACCGGTATCAGCTGGATCGCGTCGCAGCTGAGGGCTTCATCGATATCGGGTTTCGCGCAGACGTCCTCTCGAACGAGCTCGTCGTCGTGCGCCATCGGGATGCGCCGGACAGCGTGGATGGACCGGGAGACCTCGCGGCGCTCGGGCGCATCGCGATGGCGGATCCCGAGGCCGTCCCCGCGGGGGTCTACGCTCGACACTACCTCGAAAGCCAGGGCCTGGGGCCCCGCTTGAGGAGCAAAATCGTTCCCACTCTCGACGTTCGGGGTGCACTCGCCGCGGTGGCGAGTGGCAACGTCGACGCTGGCTTCGTCTACCGCACCGATGCCGCGATGGAGGATCGAGTGAAGATCGTCTATCACGTACCGCGGGAGGAGGGCCCCGCGATCGTCTACTCGCTCGGAATCCTG
>DASPGQ010000285.1 GCA_035620555.1 Vicinamibacteria bacterium | reverse complement strand
CGAAGAGCCCCCAGCCCGTTCCGACGCGAGCGCCCTCCGGGCGAAATGCCGGATCGAACAGATAGGGCAGCCGCTCCACAGGAATTCCCTTCCCGTCGTCGTGCACCTCGAGCACGACGTGCGAACCCCGGTTGGCGGTCGTGATCTTGATGGTGCCGCGGGCGTCGGTCGCCGCGGCCGCGTTCCGCAACAGGTTGGAGAAGACGGCGCTCAACTGTTGAGGTCGACACTTCAACGGTGGAAGCGGTTTCAGATCGAGCTTCACGCCAGCCCTTCCGCCGAGCTCGCCTCCGAGAAGGGCCACCGTGTCGACCCAGAGCTCGTTCAAGTTGACCATCTGGATCTCGGCCCGGTCGAGGTTGGTGAAATGCTTGATCCGATCGATCGTATCGGTGAGCCTCCGCAAGGACTGACGCGCGGTCTCGGCGACGCCCGTGGCGACTTCCTCGAGCTGATCAGGCGGCACCTTGTGACCCGCTTTGCCGATGAGTGACACGAGAGTATCCATGGAGCTCCGTAACGCCCCGAGCGGAGAGTTGAACTCGTGACTCAAGGCGGCGGCGAACCGTCCTAGAGACCGCGCATTCTCCGCGACGACGAGGCGAGCCTGCGCCGACCGGAGCTCCTCGAAGGCTTTCTCGGCTTTCCTGCGTGCCCGGTAGGCGGAGGCGCGCTGTCGGTAGAGGATCGTCGCCAACAAAGTGCAGATGAGAGTCACGATGAAGACGCTGACTACGGCGATGGCACCCTGTTCGACCCGCTGCAGCACGGCCATCATCGCGCCGGTAATTCCAAGGCCCATCACTAAGACTTGTAAAGGCCTCATTGGGAAAGCTGCGATCGCGACGAGCATCACCGCCGTCACTTTGATCGCGGCGAGGTGCGCGGCGTGGACGGGGTCCGGAACCGTGCTCATCAATCCAAAGATGGCTTCAAGGGAGACGAGAAAGCCCGCGAGAGCTCCGATGAGTCGGTAATAGGGTTGCAAGCTCGGAACGAACGAAAGCCCGAAAGGGACGAATGCGAGAGCCAGCGTCGGCAGACCGCGCTCCAGGGTGAAGAGCTGGGACATCCCGGGTACCCCGAGGAGTCCCATCAAAACGACGAGGAGCGAGCCGCCGATGGCGATCCCCGACGCGATACGGAGGCCTGTGAGCGACAGGCACTCCAGCGCCGTCCGAAATTCGGTATCGAGCTCGTCTTGGGGGAAGAAAAGCTCGCGCACGTGGGTAGTCGTCATGGCGGAAGTTTAGTTGCTTGCTGCCCAACTGCAACTGGCGAGACGAAATACGTCATGGATTTCGATGGCTTCAACAAACCAGAGGGACGAACAAGCGGCAAGCACGGCGCGACGTGGTCTCGTCAGACGAGCGACTAGAACTTGACCCCGATGCGACGTGGCTTATCCGTCGGGACGCGAGCAAGAAGCCGGGATCCGCGAAATTACATGAGTTCTCTTTGGTTCCGTTGGTCTCGCGTCAACAGAGGACGAGGTTCTGAGCCAAACCGGCTTCGCTCGTCTCCTTGTACTTCGAGTTCATGTCCCGGCCGGCGTCGGCCAGGGTCTTGACCGTCGCGACGCTCGGCTCCCGGACTCAGAACGAGAGTTTGACGCCTATCATCGCCCGCCTCGGGGCTACGAAGTTGCTCCCGACCGCAAAATTGGGACTGAAGAAATTCTGCGTGGCAACGTCCTCCTCCGATGTGTCGTTGAGGGCGTTGAGGACGTCCACGAGGACCTCGATACGCGACCTCGAACCGATGCGGAGCGTCTTGGAGATACGAAAGTCCAGGATCTGCTGGGAGGCCAGTCGCCGCGAGCCCAGCGGCTCGATGTAGATTGACCGTGAGCCCTGGGGAAGCGTGACGTTGGCGAACGACGTGTAGGGTGTGCCGGTCAGGTATTGAAAGTGGGCGCCGAGCAGAACCTCGAGGCGAGGAATCTCCACGCTTCCCAGTACCTGCAGCACGTTCGAGCGATCGTTGGGTAGGATGCCGGTCGCGTTGGTAATATCGTTCGGATCGCGACCGAAGGGGTTGAAGCTCACCGTAACGCTTCCCTGTCCGCCCGCCGGATCGATCACGTTCTGCGACTGCAATCCGGTTGCCTTCGAAAGAGCGTATGACATGGAGAGCTGCCAACGGTCGGCCCGGCGTTTCTCGGCGGTGAAAATCACGCCGTCGTAGTGGATGTAGTAATCGTCACGATTCGTGAGAAGAAAAAAACGTTCCGCCGGATCGCTCTCGAGAGGAAAGACCTCGAGAGAGCTCCCGTCCGGCAGGAGAACCTCCTCCCTTCCGTAAACCCCGGTGATATCTATCCAACCGGTGAAATCGCCGCCCGTACGCCTCACGTAGCTCACTCCCACGGCCCAGTCATTTCCAATTCCTCGCTCTAGGCCCAGGGAATACTGATCGGTGTGGGGACTCCTGGTGCCGGGATCGATCTGGACGTTTTGTAACGGGTCGATGATCGCGGTGACGGTTGAGTAGCTACCGGTTGCCGGATCGTAGGAGGCAACGGTAATGGGTCCGAATCCGGGTGACACGGCTTGGAGCTCGGTCGTCAGGATTCCCGGATGAAATCGCCCATAGAACAGACGAAGGACGCTCCGGGCGTCCTCGGTGAGCTCGAAGGTGAGCCCGAGCCTCGGAGAAACGACGCTCCAGCTATAGAGCTCGCCCCGACCCGGGATCGTGTTGCCGGTCTGCCGTCCCGACTGGTCGTACTCGGGAACAGCGGGATTCCGGGCCTTGCTGTAGTCGAAACGGGCACCGAGATCAAGAGTCAGGCGATCGCCGAGTCGCACAGTGTCTTCGGCAAAAACGCCGAAAGTGTCGAAGGCGCCGCCGTAGCTGTAGAGATCGCGATATCGTGCCAGGAAAGGCTGACCGCCGTAATCGAGGTAATGGACGGCTCCCGGGTACGCGTAAAAGCCCTCGCTCCGGGCGACGATGAATTGAGCTCCGAACTTGAAATCGTGATCGGCCGCGAGAAAATCAGTGGCGTAATGACTGAGCTTCGCGCGGATATCCGTCTTTCGCTCTAGCGTGTCACCGAAGTAGAGGGCGCCCCCGCTGAATACCCCGGTTGCGATGTCCAGGCGTGCCGGAATCGTCTTGCTGCCGTTTACCGGCTCGAGTCCGGAGATAAAGGACGCCGTCGAAGCGCGGAGCTCCAAGACGGTGTTGGCATCGGGCACGTAAGTGAGCTCCGCCAGTGTTCCCGCGAAGCTCTGCCCCGATCGAGTTTCGCTCGTCTCGTTGGGGACGAAGGCATTGACGGTCCGGCTCGGATAGGACCAACGGTCGTAGTGAGCCGAGGACATGACCCTGAGACCCGGTGTCACCTGCCAATTGAGCTTGGCGAAGACTCCGTCGACTCTATCCTCCGAGGGAAACTGAGGATCGGCACCCGGTTGGGACTGGAAATCCCTATGGAGGTTGAAGCCCCCGAAAAACCAGGCGCGTTCTTTGGCCAAGGGGCCCCCGGCGTAGGCGCTGAAGTCATGATAAAGATCTCGCTCGAAGCCCGTCTCGACACGGGGGCAGTTGCACGGCTCGAGAATGGGCTGAGCGGTAAGCGCGGACCACTGGCCGTAATAGGAAGCATCGAACCGGTATACGTCCCCGCCCTGCCGCGTGACCACGTTGAAAACGCCCCCCATCAGGTTTCCGTGCTCGGCGGAAGCCCCCACCGCCTGGATCTCTACCTCTTCCACCAAGTCGAGACTGGGGCGAGGTCGGGCGTTTCCGTATCGGGGTGACGTCATGTTGGTTCCGTCGATGAGATAAGTGCTCTCATTGATCCCCGCTCCCATCAGGGTGACGTTGCGCTGCTGGGTAGAGGTTGGAGAGGTCGCCGAGACCCCGGGAGCCATTTTGACCCAATCGTAGACACTGTCCCTTGGTACCGGAGTATTCCGGATCGCGTCCGACTGATAGTTCGTAACGAACCCGGGCTCCCTGTTGTCGATCAGGGGGCCTCGGCCACTGACGACGATGGATTGCGTGATGGATTGAATCCTCAGCGTCACGTTCCTCTCGACCGTGCCGCCGACCTGGATGCGAATGCCTTCCTCTAGATAGGTCGCGAACCCATCGGCCTCGATCTGAAGCCGATAGACGCCCGGCGCGAGCGTAAGAAACCGGAACTGCCCCTTGTCGTTCGTCTCTTCGCTCAATGGGCCGCCCAGGAGAGCCGGTGAGGTGATCGTGCCCACCACTCCGGGCATAGGTCCACCCGTCTCGTCGGTCACCGTGCCCACGAGACTCCCGGTGATCTCCTGCGCGCCGGCCGGTCCCGCATATGAGAGAACCAGAAACAGGATCGAAGCAACGCTTCGAACGTTCTTGAGCGCCAAGTGTCCCGTCCCCTGGATTAATGCACCGCAGAATTGCGTGGAAACGTGCCAGCTTTTAATAGACAAAACCGAGTGGTACCGCAAGCTTCTCACCCGGAGAAGATCCACGCTGTCGTAGAGAGAATAGACTCCGAGTTCACGCCTAACGCGAAAATGCGCTCGATACACCCTTTACGCCACCCGCATGGGACGACGATGGAGCGGTCACGCTCCATCGTGTGAGCGAAGCGAGCGTCGGCGACGGTATCAGTCTTTTTTCGAGCTCTTTCTTCGAACGACGTCGATATTCTCGAGGGTCGCGCCGTTGTTGCAGGCCAGGTGTGCCTCACAAAAGATGTCGCTCGCTTTTCCACCTTTCACGCAGACGAGGCCCTTGCCCTCGAAAGGCGGGCAGTTGGCATCCCCCGCGAGGAAGATACCGCCCGCCTGGTACTGCGGAGCCTCCGTGGCGTCGGTCGCGCACTCGTTCGTATCGCCGGGAGCGACGTCCGGCGTTACGGCGTGGCAAAGAGCGTCTTTGCGATCGCCACCGGGCGGTATGGGATTGAACCCATAGTCGAAGCGGCAGTTGACCTCGACTCTCTTTCGACCGAGGTTGGTGCAGGAGACGATGGTCTCGCAGCTCTGCGCGACGTCGGCTCTGCTGTTGGCATAGAGCACGAAGCCCACCTCTTCGTAGCCCTCGGGGCATTCCGGAATACCCTTGCTGCCCCCGCAGTTTCCCGAGAAACAGTCGGCATCCGGAACCTGTGCCACCGCCTCCTGGCTGAGCGCGCCGGTGACGACGAGGTAGATCAACGCGAGCCCCAACGATCGCCTCGAATCTGAATTCACTTCGTCTCCTTCCGAGGGGGTTGCTCGCTGTGCGTCACTCCCCTCCAAGCGGCATAGATTAGCCAGATTCACGCCGAGGGCGCTACCGAGACACGGGTCTCTCCGGCCACTTTCTGTCGAAGGCGCAGGATGGCCGAGCACGCATGAGCTACAATTGCCGTTCTCGTTGGGGGCCGAGGACCGTCTGCGGTACATCGTTGGGGAGGGCCACGAATTTCGTGGGAAGGGTGCGAACCACGACCGCGCTAGCGCATCCTGCGCTTACAGAGGGAAAGGAATGCCACCGGTGAGTCACTTTCGCATGGTCGCCTATCTCGTCTTTGCCAGTATGCCTCTTGTGGATGGTGCCGCGTCTCCGGAACCAGGAGGCAGGAACGACGTCCTATACCAGGTGTCCACCCTTGGCGAGCTCTTCGTCGGCGGGTACGACGGCCGGCTCTCCTTTCGCTCGCTGACTAACCATGGGAATTTTGGACTCGGCACTTTCGATCGACTGGATGGAGAAATGGTTGCCTTCGACGGGCAATTCTTCCAAGTTACGGCGGACGGTGCCGCGACGCGCGTGCCGCCGAGCGCGACGACGCCCTTCGCCGCCGTGACGTTCTTCCAGCCCGACGACGTCTTCGAGCTCGAGGGACCGATGCCGTGCAGCGAGCTGGGGGGCGCGATCGCGGGTCGTTTCCCCTCGGAAGAGCTCCTCTACGCGATCCGCGTCGAGGGAGCCTTCACAAGCCTGCGAACGAGGAGCGTTCCCGCGCAAGAAAAGCCCTACGTCCCCCTCGAGGATGCGCTGCGCGGTCAGATCGTTTTCGACTTCGCCTTTGCGGACGCGACACTGGCGGGGTTCTGGTTCCCACCCGACTTCGCGGACGTCAACGTGACCGGCTTTCACTTCCATGCCTTGACGAAGGACCGGACGTCGGGTGGCCACGTGCTCGACTGCGACGTCCTGGACGTGACGGTGGCCATCGATCAGACGAACGAACTGCAGGTTCGCCTTGGAAGGCCGGAGGCTCGCGGGTCGAGTCGCAGGGGACTTCATCCATAAGATGCTCGAGGAGGAGAACGTGAACATGTGTCAATCTCCGGTTCCCTCAGGACGAAAGCTCGTTGCCGTCGTCGCCCTTTCGGTAGCGGCGGCATTCTCGCTTGCGCGGCTTGCAGGCTCGACCAGCGTGCAGAGACCCGCGAGCTTCGACAACCGGAGCCTCCAAGGGTCTTACGCGCTCGTCGGCGTGGGCGGAGCGCACGAGGCTGCGAGCGTCGGCCTGACGCGGTTCGACGGTGCGGGAGGCGCGGTGCGCAAGCTCGTCCTCAACGAGCCGGACCCCGATGGCGACGGGCGTCTGATTTTGACCATCCCGGCGTCGGGGACATACGAGGTCAATCCGACCGGTATGGGTACGGCTCGGTTCGTGAACGAGCTACCGGACGGCTCGCAGGTTCCATTCACGTTCGATTTCGTGATCACCGAGGCGCAGAGCCGGAGCTCGGGACGCTATCTCGAAGCGCTGGCGCTCCACATGGTGCAACGCGAGCCTGGTATCGCGGCGAAGCTCGTCACGTTCACGCTCACGCGCCTGACAGACTAGCCTAATGTGATCGAGAGGATCAGAGCTTCTGGCCCTTGGCCGCCTGTTCTTTGAGAAGAAACGTCTTGGGATACTCCCCCTCACTCAGACCTTGAAGGACGAAGCTCCTTCCATCGGATCTTCGGCATCCCCGCCGTCAAGCACCGAAGACGAGCCGGGACAGCTCTTCCTTGAGCCGCTTCTGCTCCCCGGCATCGTCCGACTGCGTCAGCCGGTCGGCTAGCTCGAAGAACCGCTGCCTCTCCCGCTCTTGAGCCTCCAAACCGGATTCGATCAGGTCGATGATGGCCCGGTTCGCGCTCGTCTTCTTGGTGCGCGCGATGGCGTTGACACGCTTGGCCATAGCCGCGGGAAGCGTCACACTCCTTCGAATCCTCGTTTCTCGACTCATGAGGAGAAAATACACCTTGATGCACCAGTTCGCACCCATTGGCTTTCAGCGAAGCGCGCACGATCTCTTCGCATTGCCCTCTTCATGCCGAAGACCAACTCGTACGGCACGCTCCGGGTGAGATATCCGGACGTTCGCTCTGCTCGTGCTGGATCGACTTACCCAGATTGCGGACGGGTCACCGATCGGTCGCTCCCACAGGCAGCAGCTCGAGTCGACTCTCGGTGACCGATTCGATCTTCTCTCGCGTGTAGAAGAGCGGGAAATATTGATGCTTCGCCCAGAGCTCGAACAAGTCCCGGTAATGGGGATCGTCTGGATTGCCCGATTGGCCCGGCGCGTTCGTGGCGATCGAGTTGTCCCAGTCGGATGCGTCCAGGATGACGCGGAACGTCGCCCCTGACGTTTGGTTGTCCCCGCTACCCGTGTTGTTCAGCGTCGAGTCATACCCACCTCGCGGGGCTGGCCCGACATCGAGCTTCGCCCGCGTCGCCACGTCGACCGCCGGACTCAGCGCGTGCTGAATCGCAACATGCTTGAATTTTTCCTGCCCGTACTGCCAGGTCTTCGTATCGGGCCCGAGCCGCTCGGTGAGGTCGGAGACGGCTCCCGCGAGGCTCGCCTTCAAGACGGCGTCGCGCCCCGCGATGGGATCCTCGCCGAAGCGTCCGTCGGGAGCGACCAGCCAGTCGATTACCCGTTTCTTGTTCAGCCGGCCGATGAGCTCTCGAGCCGGCCCGGGAACGACCGTGGTCGCGACCTCGTCGAGCAGACGCCGCTCGAAGCTGACGTAGATCGCAGCGGCCACCGACGGTTTGTCGACGACGAAATCCCAGCCGAGGAGCAGGTCCCGTGCTTGCTGCGAGCGCGAGTCGTCGAGCTGAAGCTCCTTCAAAAGAGGCACGAGGCTTCGAGCGGGGATGGAAAGCTCGTCGTGCTGGAAGCTCATCATATCGACGATGGTGAACCGCCGACCCGAGGAAAGGAGCTCGTCCACGCGAAGCCCGCGCATCTCGTCACCCCAGGTCCAGTGAAGCGCCTCAGGGTAGGGATAGCCGTCCGGCACCATGAAATTGTTCGCCGTTCCCCAGTATCCTTTCTCGGGGTTCTTGACTCGGGGTAGGGCGATGATGGGCAAGAACCCATCCCATTCGTAGCGCCCATCTCCCGGAACGGGAACGAGCCCGCTCCAGTTCGGCCTGATGGGAGATATCCCGACCGCCTGATAGCCGATGTTCTTGTCGACGTCGCCCCAGATCATGTTCTCCGCGGGAATGCGGCTGTAGGAGCAGGCTTCGACGAACTCCTCCCAGCTCTTCGCCTGATTCATACGAAGGCTCGCGAGGTAGGGCGAGTTTCCGATCTCCATCCAGGCGGCGCGGAGCGCGTAGGCTTTGTGGTGCTCGCGGTCCTCGAAGAGGACGGGGCCGTGGCGGGTGTACTTGAGCTCGACGGTCTCGGGAGACTCTCCCTTGATGGGAATCGTCTCGCGAAGGATGCGCATCTCTTCCCAGCCATCGAGGTACCGGTACTGGTTCGGGTCTCGAGGGTTCGTGTCGTAGACGTAGAGGTCTTCGTTGTCCTGACCGAATACGGTCAGGCCCCAACCACCGTATTCGTTGTGTCCGATGGAGATGCCGGGAAGAACCGGCTCCCCTCCGCCGATCACGTTCCACCCGGGCGCGACGAGGTGGACGAAATACCGAAGCGAAGGTACCGCGAGGACACGGTGCGGATCGTTCACGATGTACGGAAATCCCGTGTGGGTGAAGCGACCGCTCACGACCCAGTTGTTGCTGCCGATATCGTCGCTGCCGTCTCCCACGGGCAGAGCCCGCAACATCTTGTCCTGGAATCGTTCGTGCGATCGGGCATCGGCCCGGTGCTCGACCACGATATCCTCGGGCAGGAACTCGACCGGGCCACGGAAAGCCCGATAGAGCTCCAGAATCTCATCTTTCAGAAGCGAGCCGTCGATGGTGGGATCGAGCTCGAGCTCGGGCTGGCCCGGCCGGTACCACTCGAGCTCTCTCACCTTGTCGGCCCCGATGGCGTGCACCGCGCGTGCCGTCCGAAGCTCCGAGGTTACGTTCGAGAGCAGTCCCTGGTGACGGGAGATCACGTCCGCCGCCGTCCAGCGCCCGGGCTCGATGCCAAGGAGCTGGAACTCGATGGGCAATCGAGCGGGCTCGGCCAGCGCCTCGTCCACGGAGGCATTGATGCCTTCTACGAACGCTTCGATGATCGCTTTGCCCCGCGGGTGGTAATGATTGAGCTCCTGGTCGAGGTCTTTCCGGAACTGGTGGAGTCGCGTGCCGATGTCGCGCTCGAGCTCTCGCCGGCCGAGGATCTCGGCGACCGTCCCCGTTGCTTGGCGGCGCCACATCTCGAACTGGAACAGGCGGTCGCGCGCCGCGTTGTACCCCTGGGCGAAGAACAGGTCGTGCTCGTTCTGCGCGTAGATGTGCGCCACACCCCAGCGGTCGGTGAGTATCTCGACCGGCTGGTGGAGGCCGGCGAGCGAAAGCGGCTCGGCCGTTGCCAGCGGACTGAGGGCAAGAAGTGCGAAAAGGACGTTCATGACAGATCTCGTTTTCATTCGTTGGTGGTGGGTGCGGAGCCCATCAGCTTGCGCTCGAGAAAATTCGCCGCCGCACGGAAAGCCGCGAGCCAGTTGTGGTGCAGCAGAAACCCGTGCACCTCGTCGGGAAAGACGAGCTGTTCGTAGTCGACCCCATGCTGCGAAAGAACCTCGGCGAGATCGACGGACTCGCTGAAGGGAACGTTTCGGTCGTCGTCCCCGTGAATGAGAAGCACCGGCGAGCGCCAGCCTTCGATGTGTGCCATGGGAGAGGATTCGAACGCGAGGCGGGCGAACGCCTCGCGCTTCGTTGCGTCGTAGCTGGGGACGAAATTACGGATGACGGCGTTCCAGTCGTGCACGCCGTGAAGGTCGACGCCGGCGGCGAACAGATCGGAGGCGCGGGCGAGCCCGAGTGCGGTCAGATAGCCGCCGTAGGAGCCTCCCCAGAGGCCGATCCGATCAGGCGCTACATCGTCCCGGCTCCTCAGGTAGAGACCGGCGCCCAGCACGTCCTGGAATTCGCTGGCGCCCTGGGCTCCATATTCGAGCGCTTCCCGGAAATCGAGGCCATAGCCGATGCCGCTTCGATAGTTGACCGACAAAACGACGAAGCCGCGGCTCGCCAGGTACTGATTGAGCGCGTATGCGTTGTGGTAGTAGCCCATGTAGTGCCAGCCGAGAAGCATTTGGCGTCTCGAGCCGCCGTGGAAGAACACGACCGCTGGATGCCGCTCGCCCGACCCGCGCGGCGGCACGAAGAGTTGGCCATGAATCTTCATTCCGTCGGCGCCCGAGAAGGTCACGGGCTCGGGCTCGACCAGGGCCTCGCTCGGAAAAGGCCGGGACGGGGCGAGCGCCCGCGGGGCGGCTTCGCCAGCCTTGATCATCGCGTGCGCGGGTCGTCTCGCATCCGATGCCAGGTAGGCGAGCGCGCTTCCATCCCCCGCCACCACCGGTGACCACTCGATTCCCTTCCCCGAGGTCACCGCCTGGGGCGCCCCTCCTTCGACCGAGACGCGCCAGAGGTGACGGCGGTCGATGTCGCCCGCGTTCGAAGAATAGAAGAGCTCGCGACCATCCGGCGCAAGCGTCACGTGCTCGACTTCGAAGTCTCCCGGCGTCAGGTGCGTGGGACGGCCTCCGTTCACCGGAACCGAATACAGATGCGTCCAGCCCTCGCGTTCCCACGGGAAGACGATGCGATCCCCCGCGGCCCAGAGAATCTGGTTGTCGGCCGCCACGCCGCGAAAGGCGCTTCCGCGACCTTCGTCCGCCTTGAAGACCTCCCGGCCTCGATTCGCCGCGATGTCGAAGACACGGATGGACCACGGAAGCGCTTCACGCCTCGGGCTGAACGGGAGAATCTGGCGCTCGTTCGGCACGCGTACGAACGCGAGCTTCTGTCCATCGGGCGACCATACCGGATCGCGGTCGCGGCCGAGCCCCGGGTCCACGTAGGCGATGGTTTGCGACGCGAAGTCATACACGCCGACGAAGGAGTGGTCGCCCCGGTCGCTCACGAACGCGAGTCGCTTGCCGTCGGAAGCCCAGCGAAGCGATTCCGGCTCGCCCCTCGTCCTCGCTAGCTCTTCCGGCTCACCTTTCCCGACCGAGGGGACGGTCCAGATTCGATGGTCCTTCAAAAACGCGATGGTCCTCCCATCCGGGGTGAAAACGGGTCCGAATCCCTCGGTGAGCTTGCGCGGCGATTCGCTCCCATCGACGGCAACGATGAAGAGGGATCTTTCGGCACCCGTAGGGTTGCTCTGGGGATTGGGGATCTCCCCATCGCGATTGGGCCCGCCACCGCGCACGAAGAGAACGTGATTACCGCCCGGTCCGATGGCGAGCTCGGCGATCTCCTGGCCATCGTCCTCCTCGAAGCGGGTCACGGCTCGCGCCTGGTAATCCGGCCCGCTGGCAACCCAGACGTTTCGCCGTCCCTCGTCGTTCTCGACCCAGGCGAATACCCGGTGGTTGGGAGCGGCGACGAGAGACGTGGGAAACGGCGAGCTCAGGAGCTGCTCGAGAGTGAGATCCTGGGCGGAGCCGACCGCCGCGGCGAGTAGAAAGACGGCGCAGGAAAGGCGAGCACGCTTCGACATGGGTCTTTCCCCCTTGAAAGCGACCTTGGTCGGGTATGATACCGTCGGGCAGGCTGCACCGACAAACGCCGACTCTACGCACGGGAACCGCCAACGCCACGACGATGCTTCGCCGAGGACGTCATTGACGCATTTTGGGTAAGATGATATCTTACGCTCGATGAAGACGACCGTTTCGACCAAGGGTCAGATCGTTCTTCCCGCCGAAATCCGAGAGCAGGACGAGATCGAACCGGGTCAGGAGTTCGAGATCGAGCGCATCGACCGCGGCGAATACCGTCTCAAGAGAAAGGCGCCCTCGAACACGGGACTCCTGGATTGGCTTCTGGCTTGTCCTGAGAAGGGCTTCTTCGTCTCTATCGAGTCCGAGTCGACCGATAGGCTTTGAACTACCTGGTCGACGCGAACGTCCTCAGTGAACCGACGAAGTCCGCCCCCTATCCACCGGCCGTCGAGTGGCTCCGAGGCAACGAGCGCGAGATCGTCGTCGACCCGATCATCCTCGGCGAGATTCGGTTCGGGATCTTGCTCCTACCCCGGGGGAAACGCCGGAAACGGCTCGAGGCCTGGTTCGCCCAGGGAGTCCAGCGCATCCATTGCTTGCCTTGGCTTCCAGCTACCGGATTGAGGTGGGCGGAGCTTCTGGCATCTCTTCGGGCTTCCGGGCAGGCGATGCCGATCAAAGATAGCCTCATCGCTTCGACGGCACTGGTACATGGACTCACGGTGGTCACTCGAAACCGAAACGATTTCGAGAAGGCTGGCGTCGAGGTGGTGGATCCCTTCGCTTCGGAGAAACCCTAGCACCCCGACGCGCGCTCACGTTCGCAAGGTCGCCCACCTCCCCACCATCCAGAAACTATTCCGTCTCGCGTCACGGCTAACTTTTTCCCGCTGAGGCCCGAGCGCGCACGAGATGGGTCAGAAGCTCGTTGAGAGGCGCCGGCACCGACAGTGCGCGGGCACGTTCCGAGAGCGCGCCGTTAATCGCGTCGATCTCCGTCGGCCGGCCCCGTTCGAGATCCTGGAGCATGCTGGATTTGTTGTCCTTCGTCGCCCGCGCGACCGCGTCAATGGATTCGATGATCTCGGCCTCCTCCAGCTCGATTCCCGAGGCGCGGGCGATCGAGACCGATTCGCGAACGATCGCCTCGAGTACCGGGGCGAGCTCCTCGTCGAGGAGCTCCCCGGTGCGTCGGGACAGGAGCGCGGTGACGGGGTTGACGGCAGCGTTCAAGATGGTCTTCGCCCACAGGTCGCGCCGAATGTCGGGCACCGCTCGTGCGGGGATACCCGCGTCCTCGAACGTGCGTGCCATGCGTCGGGCATCCTCGAGGCCACTACCGGCAAAAGGCGCGAACAGAGTCTCACGTTCCCCGGCGTGAAACACGATGCCGGGCTCGACGTACGTGACCCCCTGGTTGATGACCGCACCGAGCACTCGGGGGACGTTCTCGGCGAGGATCTCCTCGTTCCCCAAACCGTTCTGGAGCGATACGAAGAGGGCCTCGTTCCAAAACGGCCGAAGAGCCTCGACGGCCTTGCGGGTGTCGTTGGATTTCACGGTGAGGAGCACCACCTCGGGAGTCGCGACTTCACCGATATGGGTCGCCGCCCTGAGGTCGGTCGCGACCAACTCCGTAATGCCGCGGACTTCGAGACCTCGTCGACGAACGACTCGGATGTGGTCTTCTCGACCGACGATGGTGACGTCGCAAATCCGGGAGAGGCGGGCGGCCACGAGGCTTCCCACCGCGCCTGCGCCGAAAACTAGCAGGCTGTTCAAACCACGGCCCAGCCTGCCGAGCGGCGGCCAAGACATCTGCCGCGAGATCGGCGCGCTTGCCGCGCCGTAGGCAGCCCGTGCCGTGGCGGCGCGATCGAACGCGGGTCCCGCCACGGCATTGAGCACTCTAGGACGCTTGGACGGGCTGTGATAGAAGCTTCGGGCATGCGAAGCGATGCTATCAAGAAAGGAATCTCACGCGCGCCCGCCCGCGCCATGCTCAGGGCCGTCGGTCTGACCGACGAAGACCTCGCCAAGCCCCTCGTGGGAGTGGCCAACACCTGGACCGAGTTGACGCCGTGCAACTTCCACCTCCGTGAGCTCGCCTCGAAGGTCAAGGAGGGGATTCGTGCCTCGGGAGGCACGCCTCTCGAGTTCAACACCATTACCGTCTCCGACGGGATCGCGATGGGCTCGGAGGGGATGCGGTCATCCCTCGTGTCGCGGGAGATCATCGCCGACTCCATCGAGCTCGTCGTCAATGGGCATCTCCTCGACGGAGTCGTTGCCATTTCGGGATGCGACAAGACCATTCCGGGTACCGTCATGGCACTTGCCCGACTCGATCTCCCATCGCTCATGATCTACGGCGGGTCGATACAGGCCGGCAACTATCGGGGAAAGGACGTCACGATCCAGGACGTGTTCGAGGCGGTGGGGGCTTGCGCCGCCGGCGTCATCACTCGAAAAGAGCTCGAATCGCTCGAAGGGGTTGCCTGTCCGGGAGCGGGCGCCTGCGGGGGGCAATTCACCGCGAACACCATGTCGACGGCGATGACGTTTCTCGGAATCTCTCCCATGGGGGTGAACGACATCCCGGCCACCGATCCGCGCAAGGTGGAGGCGGCTTATCGATGCGGAGCGCTCGTCATGGATCTCATCAAGAGCGGCGTCACGGCGAGGCGCATCCTCACCCGGCCCGCTCTCGAGAACGCCATCGCGTCGGTCGCCGCGACGGCTGGCTCGACCAATGCGGTGCTCCATCTGCTCGCCATCGCTCGCGAAGCCGGAGTCGATCTCGTTCTCGACGATTTCGATCGCATCTCGGCGAGAACGCCGGTGATCGCCGACCTGAAGCCGGCGGGGCGTTTCACCGCCCCCGACGTCGATCGCGCCGGCGGCGCGAGACTCTTGGTGAAGCGCCTGCTCGAAGGGGGGTTGCTCGTCGACCAGCCGACGGTGAGCGGCAGGAGCCTGGCCGAGGAGTCCGCGAGCGCCATGGAGACAGACGGCCAGCAAGTCATTCGAGCGCTCGATAGGCCTCTGAAATCGCGGGGCGGCATCGCGATACTGCGCGGCTCGCTCGCGCCCGAGGGTTGTGTCGTGAAACTCGCGGGGCATGAGCGGACGCGACACGCGGGTCCCGCTAGGGTCTTCGATGCCGAGGAGGAAGCGTTCGAGGCCGTCCAAGCGCGCCAGATCCGAGCGGGCGACGTCGTCGTCATCCGCTACGAGGGACCGAAAGGCGGCCCGGGCATGCGGGAAATGCTCGCGGTCACCGCGGCGCTGATCGGGCAGGGACTGGGCGATTCCGTCGCGCTGGTCACCGACGGACGCTTCAGCGGAGCCACCCACGGATTCATGGTTGGCCATGTATCACCCGAGGCGGCCGTCGGTGGCCCGATCGCACTCGTGCGCGACGGCGATACCGTCATTCTCGACGTCGATTCCCGGCGGCTCGACGTCGAAGCCGACCTCGACGAACGACGGGGCGCGTGGCGTCCTCCCGACAATCCTTACGCCAAAGGGGCCCTCGCCAAGTACCAGAAGCTCGTCGGCTCGGCATCGGAGGGCGCGGTCACGGGCTAAAAGGGTGATGATTAGGTAGTCCCGAGCGTGGCGCCGCCTTTCAGTTTCCCTGGGTGCACACGGGACACATGAGCTCGGATCCCGGCGACGGGATCGGATGTTCCTCGTTGTCGAGCCCGCCGTGGGGACCTCCGAGCTGGTGATAGAGCTCGCACTCGCGCTCGAAACGCTCCTTGCGCGTGGCGACGAGCTCGAAGTGGAAGAATCCATAGCGGCCGACGAGCTCGGCCAGGGACTTCTTCAAATCGGAGTCGGCTCGTCCGATGCGTGCCGCGATGCCCTGGTCACGGCCGACGACGAAGATCCCGGCCGCCGACGGGGGTACGCTCGTCGCCATGAAGTCGATGTCGAGCGGGTACCGAGGCGAAGCTTCCGCTAAGGGTGTGCGTTGTTCGGGCTCTTGGCGGAGGAGCCATTGGATCGCCTCGGCCGACGGGGCCGGGACTCGGATGAACCGGAGCCCATACCCGTCGGGCTGTGAGGAACGCCGTGTCGCTCCTCGGTTCTCCCACGCCACGACGGCCTCGACCTCGACGGTGCGGTCGAGCTCCGGTATGTCGATGGCCATCGAGAGCTGCGCCTGAGGGAGCAGGTTCACCACCGTGGCCACATAGGCCCCGCCCTCGGAAAGGGTCATCAGCCTTCCATCTCCATGGTTGAGCGCAGCCCGGAAACGCACGTAATAGCCTTGGGGAAAGACGACCCGTCGAGGGGATATTTGCATCGAAAGCGACTCCAGATAATGTAGAGGTAGCATTTTCGCCGCGAGCGACGCAAGATTTCGTTGGGAATACAGCCATGCCTCTCAGATTGAGATCGACGGCTTTCGAGCACATGGAGGAGATACCGGCACGGTTTACCTGTGAGGGGCGCGACGTTTCGCCGCCGCTCGCCTGGTCGGACCCTCCCGAAGGAACGGTGAGCTTCGCCCTCATCGTGGACGACCCCGATGCCCCGGACCCCGGGGCGCCGAAGACGATCTGGGTCCACTGGGTGCTCTACAACATTCCAAAGGGCGTCCATTCGCTTTCCGAGGGGACACGAGATTTCGGAGGCGGTGTATCCGGCCAAAACGACTGGAAACGCACTGGATACCGCGGTCCCTGTCCCCCGATTGGAAAGCACCGGTACTTCTTCAAGCTGTTCGCGCTCGACGCGGTTCTCGACGATCTCGCCACCCCTACGAAAGCCTCGCTCGAGAACGCGATGAAAGGACACATCCTTGGAAGCGCTCAGTTAATCGGAACCTACGAAAAGACGCATTGACCCGGTTTTCGAGACTTCCAGTGCTCAATGCCGTGGCGGGACCCGTAATCGCTCGAGCCGCCACGGCTCGGGCTGCTTGCGGCGCGGCGAGCGCGCCGGGCTCGCTCCGCTCGCGCAGGGGGGGCTGAGTTTTTCATCACCCTGCCCAGTTTGCGAACCGCTTCACAGCGGGACGGGTGTCGCCCGGTCTATGCTCGAAGCAAGAACGAGGGCCGGGTTTCTCCCGAGTCCGAAGGGAGTGCGCAGGATGCTCGATTCGATCATGACGGGTCTCTTGATGCTCGGGGCGGTGGCTCAGGGCGAACGGTCGTATCAGGTGATTTCCGACGAGAGCCGCATGACCATCGAGGTGGGCAGGGCGGGCTTTTTCAAGATGTTCGGCCACGACCATCTCATCGAGGTCGGAGCCCTGGAGGGAATCGTCTCGTGGAACGCGGACTCGCCCCAAGAATCTCGTTTCGTTCTCGAGGTCGATGCGTCGTCTCTTGCCGTCGCCGACGCCGAGCTGAGCGAAGACGACCGTGCAGAGATTCAGTCGGACATGGAGACCAAGGCCCTGTCGCTCGGCGAGCATCCGATGATTCGGTTCGAGTCGTCCGCCGCGAAGCTCGTGAAGAACGACGAAGGAATCACCCGTCTGGAGATAACGGGGAGCCTCAGTCTGCGCGGCGTGGAAAGGAACCTCGTGGTTCCGGCGAGCTTCGAGGTCGAAGGTGATCGACTGACCGCTCGAGGAGCTCTCGAGCTTCCATCCGACCAGTGGGGCGTACCTCAGATTTCCGTCGCCGGAGGCTCGGTCAAGACCAAGAAAGAGCTCAAGATCGCGTTCGACATCGTCGCCCGGCCTCGAGAGCTATCGTCGGGGAAGGCCGAGCCTTCGCTTGAATCTCAGAAGGATTTCAGGTAGCCTTTTTGTGTTGGGGATGGGGACCCCAGCAATCCCGCCTCAGGACTCAACTCGAAATGCGTGTGGGGGAGTTGTCAGTCATGTTCTCTTCATGTCGTCTTTGTCAGGGGCCAACGGACAAGTGGCAGGACTTCTGCAATGATTGCGCGACTCGGAAGGCGCGGCCGCAGCTACGCCTCATTCAGGGAGGAAGAAGCGACGGGGAGCGCACGGAACGGGAGTTGTCGAAGGCTCAGCTCTGGCTCCATCCGTCCGACTCGAACGCCTCCTGAGGGTCTTCGCCGCTCGGTTGTGTCTGCCGCGGTCGGAAGCGCGCAATCGATCACGGCAGCGGATCCGGCGTGAGAATCGAGAACCCTTCGAAAGGGTACTCGCGATCCCCGTCGGTCAGGATGAACTCGGCTTCGCCGCGGGTTATGGATTCCAGCGCTTCTTTCATCCGGCCAAGGTAAGTGCTGGCGACCACGGGCTCGTTGTGCGACGGGAGGAGCCGATCGACCTCGGTTTCTAGCCCGGAGAGCCGCCGTGCCGTGGCCTCGTAGGCCTCCAAATCCGAGCCGGGGAGGTGAGCGTAGAGTACCGCCGGGTAGAACGTGTCCCCGGTGAACAACAGACGGTTCTCCCGATCCAGCAGGCAGATGGCGTCGGGGGCATGGCCCGGCGTCAGCAGCACCTCGAGCTTTCGATCGCCGAGGTCGAGGATCGTGCCGTCCTCGACGGTCTCCTCGATGGAGAACGGCTCGATACGGTAACTTTCCCTGCGGAAGCCTGGTGGAGTTTCCTTCCAGATCCAGCCCTCGCTCACGAACTCGGCCACGTCGGCGTGTGCCCGTCCGGCAGCGTTGGTCCTGGTGAAGTCGGTGCCGGTTCCCCACACGGTGTCGAACTGATAGTTGCCTCCGATGTGGTCATAGTGCGTATGTGAGTTCAGTACGATGAGATCGAGCTCGGTGAGCTCGGAAACAAGGGTCCTCATGTCGCCGATGCCCAGTCCCGTATCCCAGAGGAGCGCGCGTTCGGAGCCGACGACGAGGTAGGAGATGACTTCCTCGAATTGTCCCGGCTCGTAGATTGCGTAGATGCCGGAGAAGACTTCGTAGACCTCGAACCAATCCTGGCTCGACGGTATCCTCTCGAAGCGGCTCCAGGCCGGCCGCGGAAGCGCGTCCCACCAGTTGTCCTTGCCTTCGCCGCGATTTTGAACGAGCACATTGTCCCCTGGACCGCACGAGCTGGCGCAGATGGCGAGCACCGACGTCACGATCCGACCTCTCACGCGTCCCAATTCTAGCTAAACCCCCGCTTCGCGGAGAGCTCGTTTCGCGGTTCGGGTGATCAGCGCGGTAACGAGCAGCGTGGCGAGGAGTCCCACGACCTGGAGGACGAGCCGTAACGTCTCGGCTCTCCCAGCACCCGCGGCGGCTTCGAGCCCGCTTCTTCCCAGCGTTCCGAGGTACACGTAGAGAAACGCGCCCGGGATCATCCCGATCCACGACGCGAGCGTGTACTGGGCGAAGCTGACGCTCGTGAGCCCGTAGGCGTAGTTCTGGAAATTGAAAGGGAACACGGGAGACAGGCGTGTCAATAAGACGATTTTCCAGCCTTGCTTCGCGACCGCTTTGTCGATTGCGTCGAAGGAGGGCTTCTTCTGAATCCAGTTCTCCACGCGTTTTCTCGCGAGGTGGCGTGATACCAGAAACGCCAGCGCCGCGCCTGCGGTTGCCCCGAACAGGACGGTGACGAAGCCGGGAAGAAGACCGAAGGTCGCACCTCCGGCAAGCGTCAGCAGCGACCCGGGAAGCATCAACACGGTTGCCACCGCATACATCAAGCCAAAGGCGATCATCCCGATAACCCCGAGGCCGCTCACCCAGACATTGAACGCTCCCAGCCAATGGGATAGCGGCAGCAGGCGTACAACCACGACCACGCCCACGATCGCCAGGATGGCGACGCCATACTTCAGCGTGGTCTTGGAAGGCGCCATCAGGCACGCCGCCATCGATAGATCCAACGAAATATCGAGGCTACCGTCGGTGTGAGCTTCGTTCGCTGATAGGAGTCGGCCACCCGCTGGACGGATGACGACAGCGTCGGGTAGGCGTGGACCGTGGCGGAGAGCTTGGCGAGACCGATGCCGTGCTTTGCCGCGACCAGCACCTCGTGCATGACCTCGCCGGCATGCGTTCCGACGACGGTCGCTCCGAGAATCCTGTCCTTGCCCCTTGCGGTGAGCACCTTGACGAATCCCGTCGTCTCGCTGTCGGTTATCGCTCGATCGAGGTCCTCCCAATCGGTGCGGAACACATCGTAGGGTACGTTCTTCCTCTTCGCCTCTTCTTCGGTCAAGCCGCATTGGGCGACTTCAGGATCCGTGTAGGTGACCCACGGTATCCAGCGGTAGTCCGCCTTGGTCTTGAGCCAGGGGAAAAGAATGTTGCGGACCACGACTCGGGCCTGATAGTCGGCAGAGTGGGTGAATTGATACGGCCCGGCGACGTCTCCACAGGCGAAGATGTGCCGCTGGGACGTGGTCAGCGTCGCATCGACCTTGATGCCTCCCCGGTCGTACTCGACGCCCGCCTCCTCGAGACCGAGTCCCTCGACGGACGGTTTCCGGCCCGTCGCCAAGAGGATGGCCTCGGCCCGAAGGGTTTTCTCGACTCGATCCGTCTCCACCGTAACCGCCGTGACGCCGTTGCTCCTCTCGAACCGGGACGCCTTCGTGCCCGTCATGACTTCGATGCCTTCTTCGGCGAAACGTTTCCGTATCAGCTCGCTGGCATCGCGATCGTCTCGGGGGAGCAGGCGCGGGAGAAGCTCGACGAGCGTCACCCGGACGCCGAGGCGACTCATGACTTGAGCGAGCTCGCATCCGATCGGACCGCCTCCCAGGATCAGAATCGACCCGGGTGCTTCGGGCATCTCGTCGAAGATCGTTTCGTTCGTGTAATAGGGAACGCTGTCGAGCCCCGGGATCGGAAGGACGAGGGCCGTGGTTCCGGTGGCGACGACGAAGTTGCGTGCACGGAGCCGGGTCTCGCCGGAGATCAGCAACTCGTGGGGCGAGACGAATCTCGCCTTGCCGAGAAAGACATCGACGCCCAGGCTCTCGAATCTCTCCCTGGAGTCGTGCGGCTCGATCCTGGCTCGCCGTTCACGCATCCGCGCGAAGACGTCCTCGAAGCGAAAGCCCGGCTCGGTGCGCTCGAGCCCCATCTCCTCGGCGCGGCGGATGCGGTAGATCAGCTTCGCCGACGAGATGAGAGATTTCGACGGCACGCAGCCGTAGTTCAAGCAGTCGCCTCCCATCTTCTTCGCCTCGACGAGAGCGGCCTTCCCTCCGAGTCCGGCGGTGCCGGCGGCCGTCACGAGACCCGCCGTTCCCGCTCCTATGACGACCACGTTGTAGCGGTCTCGTGTCTCCATCGTCGCCCGGTCTCCTCCGGGCCCGTGCCATGGCGCGAGCCCGCTCTAGTTTATGACGGTTGCAGGAAGCGACGGCGATGGGTGAGCATGACCCCGGTGATCCTCGGGATTGATGAAGCCGGCCGCGGTCCGGTGCTGGGGCCACTCGTCGTGGCAGGCGTGGTCTTGAAGTCGCAAGCCGCCTCGGCCCTGACGCGACGCGGCGTCATGGACTCCAAAGAATACGGCGCGGGAGACGAGGCGCGCGAGAAACGCCGTGAGCTCGCCCATCACGTTCGGCGTCTGGCAGAGAAGGTCAAGGTCGAGGTCTTCGAGCACGACGAAGTCGATCGGTACACCGATTACGGGCTCCTGAACGAGCTCGAGCGCAAGGCGGCGGTCTCGATCATCACCGAAGCGGGCGTCGTGAAACGCATCGTGGCCGACGGGGAGAAGGTCTTCGGTCCGCTCCGTCACCGATTCCCACATCTCGAGGCTCGGGATTTTGGCGAGCAGTATCATGTGGCGGTCGCCGCGGCCTCGATCGTGGCGAAGGACCGGCGGGACACGCTGTTCCAGGCCATTGCCGACCGCTACGACGAGGAGTTCGGACCGGTGCGTGGCGGCGGGTACGTGAACGCTGCGACGGCTGAGTTTCTGAGACGCTACCACGCGCGCTATCGCCGCCTTCCCGATGAAACCCGTCGAAGCTTTCGTTGGAAGGTGCTCCTCGAGCTCGAGCCCAGGCCCTTGCCCTTGTTCGAAGAAACGTGAGCCCGGGCTTCCAGTTTGGACGTTTTCTTTCGGCATCTTATACTGGCGTCGGGAGCCGGACGAACCCTGCGGGATTGAGTTGAAGATCTGAATTTGGCACGAACCGCGCCTGTCTTTCTCGCCGCCGCGCTGCTCGCGGGAGCCCTCAACGGAGCCGAGCGGCCGAGTCGATTCGATCGCAAGTTACTCGAGAGTCACGTCGAGTTCCTGGCTTCGGACGAGCTCGAGGGTAGGGGTAACGGCACAACTGGGCTGGAGCTCGCTGCCAGCTATATCGCCGGCCAGTTCGAAGCGCTGGGCCTTTCGGCGGTCGGGGACGAGAGCACCTACTTCCAGCGGTTTCAGGTTTCCATCGGGCACCGTCTGGCCAAACCGCCTCGCGCCGTTCTCCGGGTGTCGGGGCAGACGCGCGAGCTCGGGCCGGGAGTGGATTTCGAGCCTCTGACGTTCAGTGCCCCCGGAGACGTGTCGGCCGCGGTCGTTTTCGCCGGATATGGGGTGAGTGCACCCGAGCACGACTATGACGACTATGCGGCGATCGACGTCAGGGGAAAGATCGCTCTCCTGTTGCGGTACGCGCCCGGAGGTTTCGACGAGCGGGGCTGGCACGCTACCTTCGTCCGCAAGACCCGAGTCGCCGCGAGCCACGGCGCTCTCGGCGCCATTATCGTGAACGGACCGCGTCACCGGCGTGACGACGAGCTCGTTCCGTTCGGGGTCGACGTGGGCGCCGAACGGATGCCGATACCCGTCGTTCATATGCGCCGCGAGCACGTCGAATGGGCTCTCCAGGCAAACGGGTCGGACCTTCGAGGACTCCAGAAACGAATCGACGCCTCGCGCACACCGGCGTCCTCCCCGCTGGAGGGCGTCGAGATCACGCTCTCGATCGATATCGAGCGAACGTCGGC
>DASPGQ010000284.1 GCA_035620555.1 Vicinamibacteria bacterium | reverse complement strand
CGGGAGAAAATAGCGCCGAAGGGAGGAGTAGACGAGTACCACGGCGGCGAACCCGTAAATGAGTGAGCCCAACGAGACGGCGTTCCAGTGCAGGCGGCCGCCCCCGCTGAGGTTCACGGCCTCGTCGGAGAACAGCATCTTCGCGCGGCCGACGAGCTCTCCGAGAAGGAAGAACGGACTCCAGAAGATGGCCGGCCCGGCAGGAAACGTGTTTCGCGCGTGTCCGGTTACCGTGGGCTGGAAGCGTGAGCCGCGTTCATCCATGCCGTACTCGGCATACTCGTCATCGAAGTGCAGGTCGAAGTCCTTCCAGAACGACTGCACGTAGGCGTAGTAGAAGAACCCGTCCGCAACCCTGCGGTTCGTCGTCGCGTGGAAGTGGTAGACGGACAAAAGAAATAGAAGGATCAGCGCGAAAAGAAAGCGATCCGAGAGGATCCTCCACCTCAGCCAGAGCCACAGGATGGCGGCAACGGCGAGCAGACGAACGGCGACGGCGACCGGGGTGCCGCCTCCCAGAGCCAGGATGGCGAACAGGTCAATGGAGAGGACTACCGCGACCGCCAGCGAGACGTGACTCTTCCATCGGGACACTTCAATCCTCCCCCGATCGGGCCAGATGCTCCACCAGGCGGTCGACGAGCGCGGATTGCGCGGTATTCAGCTTGCGGCGGGCGACGTCGGCGGGGAAGAAATCGGCGCGGTCGATCTCGGGGAACGCCTGTTTTCGCCCCGATCGAGGGGGCCATTCGATCGTGAAGGTGTTGCTTCGTATCGCGCTCGGATCGCAGTCTCCCTCGAAGGCCCAGGCGAGGATTCGTTTTCCGCCTTTCTGCTGTATCTCTCCGAGAGGGATGAGCCCGGAGTCGGGAGCCTCGAGGCCCGTCTCCTCATGAAACTCCCGTTGCGCCGTTTTGAGCGGGTCGTCGCCAGGCTCGATCTCTCCTTTGGGCAGACTCCACGAGCCGTCGTCCTTGTTGCGAAAGAAGGGTCCCCCGGGGTGGACGATGAAGACCTCGACGCCCTTCCCATGGCGATACATCAGAAGGCCAGCCGAGAGCTTCGGCATCTCGCGCGGGATTATACGGCTTTCGTCGGCTATCCTGGATGGATGCCGGTCGTGATCCTCATGATGATGGTGGCCTCCGCGCCCCTCGGTACGCAGTCCGCTCGCCTGCGACAGTACTTGAGCCTCGCGGAAGCGACGCTCGAGAACCCCATCAGGCTCGAGGAGCTACGGGGCGCTCTGCTCTCGCCCGGAGGCGTGGCGGCGATCCGGGCGCTCTTCGAGCGTTCCATCGCGGAAGGACTCGTGCTCGATGGCCGGCTGGTGACGCCCGAGCTCGGTGGGGAGGCGACGCTCGACGCCGCCGAGCTCGTTCTCGTCGACTACCCCGATCCCGTGCACCCTCTTCTGCGCGAGATGGTACGCTTCGACACCGATCCCGAGCGCTTGCTCGAGCTCCTGCGGAGCTCAGCCGACGGAAAGCGGCTGCTCGAGACGACGGGAGGGCTTCACGCGCTTCTCTACCAGATGTCGACGAAGACGCCGACCGACGAGCAGAGGAAGCTACTCCGGCAGGTCGTGGCCTCGGCGGTGGCCATCCACTTCAAGACCTGGAGCACGGATCCGTTGATCCAGGCACGGATGATCGAGACCACCGACTGGCGCGGCCGCTACGTGGGTTTCTGGCATATCCATCCGCCGCGCCTTCGGGGCGCGGAGCTCGCTGACGGAATCGAGCCGAGCTACGAGGATATGACCAACGCCGTGGAGCTGGGCCAGTTCCTGACCATCGTCTTCCAGCCGGACGGCTTCGACGCGTACGATCTGTCTCCGCTCGCGGTCACCGGCGCTCCCGACCTGTCGCGCGCCGAGCGCATCAGCTATCGCTCATCGGGCTGGCGGTCGCACTTCCGAGAGCGGGCTCGTCCTTTCGACCCGTAATGTCAGCCGAAGAACTTCTTGATGACGGAGCCGAGGGCGTCGTCCTGCTTCGCGCTCGCTCCGAGCTGCCGGCGGGCGCCCTCGTGTCGGGGCTTGATACGGAGCGTCATCTTGAACTCGTGCAGAGCCCGCGAGTGCAATCCGAACGATTTGTAGTAGAGGCCGAGCCAGTAGTGGATCTCGGCGTCGTGAGGCGAAAGCCTCAGGGCTTCGACGAAATGCGCTTCCGCCTCCTTCCGTCTCGACGACAGTCGCGACAACGCCCGGCCCATCATGCCGCGGTAGATAGCCTTGCCCGGACAGATCTCGATGAGTTGCTCGAGAAGGGGCACCGCGCCTTCCCAGTCGCGAAGCTTGAAATGAAGCTTCACATCCCGCACCAGCCGGCTCTCCCCTCCACCCTGCTCGATACGCCGTCTCGCCTGCTCGCGTGCGCGGCTGGCCGATTCGTCCGCCGCGACGCTCGTCTCGTCCGCCACCGTCGCCGGGGGCTCGGGCTCCGGCACGGACGCGGGCTTGGCTATCTCGACCTCGATCTCGAGCTCGTCTTCGAGGTCCAAGCCAACGGCCTCTTCGCTCACCGCGACTTCGTCGATCGGGATTTGCGCGAACATCGACGGCGCGTCCTCCGCCTGGGGAAGATCGACCACCAGATCGGGATCCGTCACCATCAGGGTTTTCCAGCCGACCGCCCGCTCCGATGGCGGTGAGAGCGCTGGCTCCGGTGGGGGCTCGGGCGGGGCGTTCTCCATCGCCGAGCTCATGGAGACGCCCTGTTCTTCGAAGAAGTCTCGGAACCGATCGGCGGGACGGTCGGTGAGTGACCACTCCGGCACGTTGGAACCATCGACAACAGGGGATGACGGTGTTTTCGGCGTTTCGACCGGTGCTTCGATCTCCGGATTTTTTTCGACCGGTACTTCGACTTTCGCCTGGACCGGTGCTTCGACTGGGGCCTCGATTCGCGGTGCGGCCGCGGGGCGCGGCCCGCGTCCTCTCCGCGACGGCGCGATACTCAGATCGCTCGGCGCTCTCCCCGGGATTCCCAGCCACTC
>DASPGQ010000283.1 GCA_035620555.1 Vicinamibacteria bacterium | reverse complement strand
CGCGGAGGAGAAGGCAACCGTGTCCAGGACGGCGCTGACGACGTCGGCGTAGCGCGAGAGAACCCAAAAGCCTCCGGGCTCGCTGTAGTAGGCCGGATGCTCGTCGCGAAGCACTTTGTAAAGAGGGAACGGGTCGGCGTGGACTCGAGGCCCGTACGGATCGAAGACGAAGCTCACTTTACCGAAAGCCGTATATGTCGAGCGTCGTCTCGCCCCGGCGCAGGCGGTTCATGATTTCCGCCTCGTTCGACTCGCGCTCCCGCGCCTTCGCGAGCACCTCGTCGATGGCAACGCTGGGCACGATGACAACCCCATCGGCATCTCCCACCACGAGATCGCCCGGATGGATGGTGACCTCCCCAAGCGTGATGGGCTCTCCCAGTGCGCCGGACGATTCAGGATCCTTGCTCGTGCCACGAATGCATGCGCCTCGGGAGAACACGGGAAAACCGCATGACGCGATCTGCTCCACGTCGCGAACGCAGCCGTCGAGAACGAGACCGGCGATCTCCCGGGTCTGGGCGGCAACGGTCATGATCTCACCCCAGTATCCCGCTTCGTACCAACCGCCGACTTCCGCCACGATCACGTCGCCGGGCGCTGCGGTAGCGAGCGCGCGGTGGAGCCAGAGATTGTTCCGGGGCGCCGAGCGTGCGGTGAAGGCTGGACCGTGAACTCGCATCCCGGGGTCAATGGGCTTGATGACCGAGGGCAGGGCACCGATCTGTCCCGCCGCTTCGTGAAGCGTGGCGCTGCCGAACGCGCTCGTTTGGCTCACGACTCCCTGCTCTGAAGCTTGAAGTATTTGAACTTCTTTCGTGCCTCGTCGAGCCGCATGCCGCCCTGGACCGCTTCACGGATTCGGTCTTCAGCCGCCTCGATCGCCTTCGCCTGGGCGATGACGTCGCGGGCTCTCGTCCGGGGGACGGCCACGACCCCGTCGGCATCGCCGAGCAAAAAATCGCCCGGGCTCACCCGTGCCCCGCCGATGGCGATGGTGACGTTCAACCCATCGAGTTGCACCCGGTCCTTGCCGGTGCGCATCGACCAGCCGCGGCTGAAGATCGGATACCTCACCTCGAGGCTTCTCTTGACGTCGCGGCAGACTCCGTCGATCACGGTGCCGCCGACGCCCCGCTTGGATGCCACCAGGGTGAGGATGTCGCCCCAGACCGTCTGATCCTGCCGTCCACCGTTGTCGATCGCCACGATTTCCCCGGGCGGAACGTCGTCGATGTAGTCTCCGACCGTTCCCACGTCCGTCGCCACGGGAAGAGTCCGCATCGTGAAAGCGCGCCCGCACAGACGAAAGTCGAGGTCGAGCGGCTTGAGCCCTAGGCACTGCCCGAAGATGCCAAGCCGGTCGAGCGCGTCGCTCACCGTCGTCGTCGAGAGCGTTTTCAAGGTTTCGAGCTCGTCATCCATTCGTAGTCGTCCCCCAAAACTTGGCTAACCGGCGTTCCCGCCCGAACCGCTTCAGCCATTCGGTGCTCCCGCCGCGCAATCGCTTCCGCGGCTTCGAAGACATCGCGCTCCCGTGCCGCGCCCACGAAGACGACACCGCTCGAATCGGCAATCACGAGGTCGCCGGGATGGACTTCGATCTCTCCAATCGTGACCGTCAGGTTCCAGGAGTCCTCCACGATACGTCCCCGCGCCGTCTTCGGCACGGCGGCTCGTGCGAACACCGGGTATCCCAGCTCGCGGCTCTCGTCCACATCCCGCACGGCTCCATCGACGAGGGTGCCGGAGAGACCACGTGTCTTCGCAGCGGCGGAGAGGAGCCCGCCCCACCCGGCGCAATCGTCTCGGGTTCGGTGCTCGACGACGATCACGTCTCCGGGCTCGGCCGCCTCGATCGCGGCCGTGCACAAGTGGCGGTGAGCTCGGGGGCCGATCGCCTCGACGAGCTTGACGGTCACGACTCGGCCCGCGATCTTCGTTGGCCCGGTTAGAGGGCGGATGCCCGAAACTACTCCGGCGAGACCCAGCTTGTCGAGCGCGTCCGACACCGCACCCGTGTCGAGCGTGAGCCATCGTTCGATCGGTGTCATTTCCACAAACCGAAGGCGCACCCCGTCCCGGTGCCCGCTCTGGTTCGGTAGCAAGGCACGTACTCGATCCACTCGGGCGTCAGATGCGCCGCAGCGCCGTACATCGTGATCCAGTTCCTGATTTCCGATGTTCCCGAGTTGAGCTTTTCGCGAGGAAGCGCGGCGAGCGTCGCGGCATCGCCCTCGCCGAGCGCCCGGAGGACGCCCCGATCCAGCTCCTCGTCGATGACGAAGTGGCTGAGCCCTCCCGAGGCTACCACGCCAACCCGTGCGCCGTCGCGCCATCCGCTCACCGCGTCTCGGAGCACGCGGCCGAGCTGCAGGCACCGTTTTGGCGTGGGCTGATTGGGAGGGTAGTACGTGTTGAGGAACACGGGCACCACCGGGATCGGCCGGTATTCCATGAGCCGCGCGTGCACGAAGCCGAAGGCGTGACCTTCTCCCTGGTCTTTCGGCAGCTTCTTCGACTGGGCCACGTCGAAGTCTTGCTCCATCAAGGTCTCGATGAGGTGGAGCCCAAGCGCCGAGGCCACGGGAAAGGTCTCATCGCCGCCTCGTCCGTAGTAATGCGCCAGTGCCGCGCTCCACCACGCAGGCTCTCCCGATTTGGGGGCTCGGCATTTATTGTCGATCGTCTCACCCCAGTAGACCAGTACCGCGGGAAGGTTCTCATCCTGAAAGAGCTCCTTCTGATCGTCTCCGATGATGACGACGACATCGAGCTCGCTTTCGGCGAGCGCCGCGGCCAGCCGGTCGAGGTGCCTCTGGCAGGCGAGATAGGCGTCGCGCTGTCCATCGACCGAAATGTCGATTCGCGCGGCTGCCTGAAGCTCGTCGAACGTCCTCGGCTCGCCGTTCTGGTCGAGAAGCGTGGCCGAGCGGTCTCTCGTCTCGAACTTCGGCCAGTCCTCGGGTGGCGTGAAGAGCATCGGCGTGTGGGACGTGCCCATCCCGAGCACGATGTCGGCCATCATCCAATCCGGGTGTAGACCGTGCGGGCGTTCTTCTCGAAGATCCGCTCGCGATCGTCGTCGGTCAACCAGGAGATGCTTTCCACGACGGGCTTCAGGTCATCGAGCTCTCGACCCGTTCGCGGATCGGGAGCCGAGCCGCTTCCCGGCTTTTCCGTCCCGAAGAGCACGCGGTCGGAGCCCACGAGCCGGATGAGGAGCTCGATGGACTCCTGGTGATAGATGCAGGAGTCATAGTAGAGCCGCCTCATGCTCTCGTAAAAGGGCTCATCGATGGCACGATTCTGTTTGAACAGGGGATGGACGCTCTCGGCCGTCCAGCGACCCACCTGATACGGCACCGAGCCACCGCCGTGGCTGATGACGAGCTTGAGCCGAGGGAAATCGAGGAGCACGCGCGAGCGGAGCAGGGAAAGGACGGCGATGCTCTCCTCGGTGATGAAGTGGGAACTGTAGTCTTCGCGACCGTTGCGGCATGCCGTCGAGTGGACCAGCGCGGGAACTTCGTTCGCCTGAAGCCACTCGTAGAGCGGGTACCACCACTCGTCGCCGAGCGTCGGGGTTGCGTTCATGCCCTCGCTCGGGTCGGGGTTGAGGAGAACGCCAACGAACCCCTTTTCCTCGATGCATCGCCGCGCCTCGTCCAGCCAGTCTTTCGGAGTCGTTCGAGGTGCTTCGGGGAGCCCGGCCACGCCTCGAAATCGATCGGGATGCATCGTACAGATCCGTTCGATCGCATCGTTTACGAGACCCATCCACTGGAAAACCATCGAAGCGGGCTCCTCGGCGTGGAACGACTGGAACGGGCGTGGAGACAGGAGCTGCATGTCCGTCCCGACACGATCCATGATGCCGAGAAGCCGACGGTTTTGTTTCTCGTAGGCCTCGTCGGGGATGTCGGGGACCGCCCAGCCGTGGGCGCCACGGCTCGCCATCAGTCGATTCATGAACGCGTAGAGCTCGGGAGGGGCGAGAACGTGCGCGTGCGCGTCGATGATCATTCGCCGGAGGGTAGCATACTCGGAGGTGTGAGGTGCCCCACTGCCTAGGCTGTGGAAGTTCGTGCATATGAACGAGAAAAACACACTATTTACGCCACTTGCCAAGAGGGGGGTCAAGACGATATACAGACGTCTTGCCGGTCTAATTGTGTCGCGGGGAGGGAAGATCATGCGAAGCCGCAGCCAGCGAATTCAGTCCGATCGAATCATCGAGCGCCGACGTCGCGCGAGTCTGGGTTCCCGGCTAGCCGGACCCGTCCTCGCGGCACTGATCTGGCTTGTCGTCGCGCCGACCGCGGCGCTGGCGCAGACAACTTTCGTGGTCACAAGGACCGACGACCCGGCGCCGGATGGCTGCGCGATCGGAGACTGCTCCCTGCGCGAAGCCATCATCGCCGCGAACGCGGCGGCAGGCGCGGACATGATCACATTCGCCTCCCCGGGAAGTACGTACACCTTGACGATTATGGGTCAGGGAGAGAATGCTTCGGCAACCGGCGACCTCGACATAACGGATGCCCTCACGATCCAGGGTAACAGCGGAAGCATCATTCAAGCAGGTGTGTCGCCCGGTACGGGGATCGATCGCGTGTTTGACGTTGTTGCGGCAGTTTCCGTGACGTTCAGTGGGGTCACAATCCGACACGGCACGATTGCCGGTGACGGCGGCGGCGTCTTCTCGAATGTCGCGTCCAATATCACCATCTCGAATACTACCGTCGCCAACAACCAGGCGACATCGGGGGGCGGCATTTACAAGAGCACCGGCCAGTTAACGCTCTCGAGTGCGACCGTTTCCGGTAACAGTACGACTAGCGAGGGCGGCGGGATTCGGTGTATCAACTGTACTCTGAACCTGTTGGGGAGCCTCGTCTCCGGCAATATCGCGAATGACACTGGAGCCCCCACTGATGATGGCGGCGGCATCTCGGCCGAGCTAGCGTCCACGGTCACGATCCAAAACAGTGCCATCACGAGCAATCAGGCCGGAGATCAGGGTGGTGGCGTTTACATTATCAATACATCAACTGCGACCATTTCTGGAACCAACATCGCGGGGAACTCGGGCGGCACCGGCGGCAACACGGGTGACGGTATCGCCGCCGGAAACACCGCGAACGTTACGGTGAGCTTGAGCCGGTTCCACAACAACGGCACGGGGTTCGCCCGCCAGAACACGACGACCGTCGTGGCGATGAATAACTGGTGGGGCTGCGATGGATTCCCGGGCGCGGCCGGGTGCGACGGGGTCGTTAACCTGGACGCGACGCACTTCGATCCTAGAATCGACCTCCGCCTCATCGCCA
>DASPGQ010000282.1 GCA_035620555.1 Vicinamibacteria bacterium | reverse complement strand
CTGCACCTCCAAGAACTGATCCAGCACCTCTTTGGCTCGATCGAACCAGCCTGCTTCGAACATGAGACGGCCACGATGGAACTGGACGGTCTCCAAATCGGGGCGGAGCTCGGCGACACGGTCGAAATCCGCCAAAGCCAGATCCCAATGGAAGCTCACACGGTGGAGCTCACCGCGGGTCAAATATAAGTCGGCGTTCGCCGGATCTCGCTCGATTTGCCGACTGAGCTTTTCTATCCGGAGATGGGGTTCTTCATGAGCAAGCGAAAGAGCGGAGCAGATGGCAAGGAGGATACCCACGCCGAGAGCGCACCGAAGAAGAAATTTTGCTGTCTGTCGAATGGGGCAGAAAGCTAGAAATCCGTGATCCCTTTCCGACCAACACATGGGAGACCTCGCGGTTTCTCCTGGGAATCGGCCTCATGGTGGGACGGACTCATACGTGCGCTGACGGTTTTGATTCCCAAGCTGAATAATGGCATTCACATTGGGTGAATCGGCGAAGCGAAAATTACTGGAGTATTACACGAGTCGGCCCGGATACGTCAATATGAAGTACTTTCCCCTGGGCGCGGCTGGCACCGACTCTGCGGGCGTCGTCGACCGATCCCATCGTCGTGCTGCGTAACGAGTGAGAATTTAACTTTCGGGAAGCGAGCCGTAGACTTCGTTCAGTCGTTTGGCGAGATATTCTCCGGCGAGGATCGGCGGGTACCGGCTCGGCCTCTCCGGTCCCGAGCAGGTGGGCAGGCAATCGATGAGGGTGTCGTAATTCGTTCCAAAGAAGAAGGGGATGGCGTAGCGCTCTCGGCCCGTGCGATTGACGACGCGATGGACCGTGGCACGGTAGACGTCGTTCGTCCAGCGAGCGAGCATTTCACCGAGGTTCACGACGAACGCCCGGGGCAAAGGCTCTACCTCCATCCACTCGCCTCTCTGGTCGCGAAGCTGGAGGCCGGTGACGTCTCCCGGATCCAGGATAGTGAAGCACTCGTAATCGCAGTGCTCGCCGATTCCCAGGAAAGCCTCGTCGAGCGGTTCCGACTGCGGGGGGTAGTGGAGCAGGCGCAGCTGGGCGATGGGGCGGTCGATCTTCGGCCGAAAGAAATCATGAGGAAGCTCGAGGCTCGCGGCCAGGATCTCGAAGAGGGTGCCTGCGATCCGAATCATCTCCTCGAAGTAGCTCTCGACGGTTTCCCGGAATCCGGTTAGCCCCTCGGGCCAGAGATTGGGCCCGTACATCCGGTAAGCAACCGGGTCGCTGACTCCCTCGGGAGGCACCGGAAACGTGAAGTCGAGCGCCTCCTTCTCGTCCCCCTTGCCCTTGGGATCCGAGCTCTCGCCGCGGAGGGGAATGTAACCTCGTTGCTTTCGAGCTTTTTCGAAATGGACCCGCAGCTTCTCTTCGAGCGGAAGGGAGAAGAAACTCCGAGAGGCCGCTCGAATCCGGTCGAGAAGCCCGTCCGGCAAACGATGGTTCGAGACGTAAAAGAAGCCTGTCTTGAGGCATGCGCTTCGTAACGCCCGGGCCGTCCGCCCCCGATCTCCCCGAAACCAGGGCTCGAGGTCGATGACCGGAAGGTTTGACCGAACCATTTCGTCAGGGCCGAGAGTCATGGAACGATGAGCAGAACCGCGGCGAACGATCCGAGGATCCAGTAATCGAGCGGCAGACCCAGCGCCCATCTCTTGTGCCACCAGACATCGTGGCGGGTGAACTTCTTCCAGCCGTAATGGGGGTTGAGCAGGAACCACAGCAAGTCCTCGATGATCCAGAACAGCGTGTAGCCGCCGACGGCATGCAACTCGGAGCGAACCGACCACGCGCCCGCCCAGAAGAACGGAAGGTGAAAGGCGAAGAGCACGAAGAGGAATGCCCAGGCGTGATAGCCGGTCAATGGCCGGCCACCGAAGAACCAGTCCAGGAGGACATGGTGCTCGATCCGCCAGGTTGGGAGTTTCTCCGCCCAGCCGTGACGCCCCTCGATCTCGATCTCGAGCTTGGCGAACATGAAGGCGGCGATGACGATGAATACGAGGAATGCGATCATGCGAGACGATTGGGCCTCTTCTTCCCTTGCGCAACCCGTTCGAGAAGCCGATCGAGGTACGAGAAGAAGAGCGAATTGTCCGTGCGCCGGTAAGCCGACAATGCGGCGGAGAACTCGTCGATACGCTCGAGGAATTTGCCCAGTACGGAATCCTCCAGCTTTCTCGCGGCGCGGCCGTAGCCGAGATGCTCGAGATAGCGGGCGTTCAGCTCCTGCTCGAATTGTCCCTCGATCGGTACCGAAAGCATGGGAACGCCGAGGCTCACGGCTTCGCTCATGAGCGAGAAACCGCCGCCCGCCACCACCGCCCGGGCGGTGCGAAGGTCGTCGAGGAACGCCTTGCCCGCAAAACGTCTGAAGGCCACGTTCCCCTCTTCGCTCTCCTCGTCGGCTCCGTAGACTCGGAACGGAACCGGGCATTTCCTGAGAATGTCACGCAACTCGTCGACCGCCATTCCACGGAAGTAGATGACGACGTGTTCTCCTGGCTCGCGCTCGGCGGTGAGAACCTCGTCTCGGAGAATGGGAGGAACGAGAGTCGTGTACTTCTTTCTCACCGGAGGGAAAAAGAACGTGGCAATCAGATAGTGATAGGCCTTGGGCACCTTCATCTTCACGGCGAGACGGGCCAGTCCGAAGTCGAGCCCTTTTCCTTTTTTGAGTGCCTTTTGGTGTTTGCAGCGGTTGATGATCTGGATATTGTCGACGCTCACCACCGGGACACCGTGGCGAAGACCGTAAAGCGCCGCCCAGGACTCGAAGTCGCTGATGACGACCTCGGGTTGAATGCCGTCCTCGGCGATTTTGCGATAGACCTCGATGTTCTTCTTCACTCCCTTCGGAGCGTTCCTCAGGTTCCAGAAGAGACTACCCTTGCGGTCGAGGCGGTTTCCGAGATATCGCAGCGTCAGTCCGTGGATCTCCTCCATCGAGATCTTCTTCCGACGGGCGAAGCGCTCCTTGAGGAAAGTGTGCGCCTTGCCCGAGACCACCACCCGGACTTCGTGCCCCAAGTCGAGGATGTGATCGAGCACGACCGCGCTTCGGGTCGCATGACCCATACCCTCTCCCACCACACCGTAGAGAACTCGCACGCGCGCCGGCCCAACGAGAGCAGATCCTCTTTCATTTCGGGATTCTTGTCGAGCGCGATTTGCGTGTATCCTGTGCCGGCTTGGAGGCCAACCGGGCGTGGATGAGTCGCGCCGGCGTGGCGCTCCCGGGACCGAGGTGGGAAAACATGATGCGTACGAATCGTAGAAAGAACGTCGTCATCGGGGCAGGGCTTTTCGCCGCCCTCGTCGTCCTCGCAATCGTTCAATTTGCGTTGGACCGGAGCCTGGCGGCGCAGGAGGCAAGCGTTCAAGCGCCGATGTTCGAGGTCGATCCCTTCTGGCCGAAGCCCCTGCCGAATCACTGGGTCATCGGTTCCACCATCGGAGTGACGATCGACTCCAGGGATCACGTCTTCGTCATTCATCGCGAGGGCACTCTGAACGAATCCACTGAGATCAGCGCCGCGACCGACCCGCCGACGGCGGTCGAATGCTGCTCTCCGGCACCTCCCGTCCTCGAGTTCGATCCCGAGGGCAACCTCGTGGGTCACTGGGGCGGACCGGGCGATGGCTACGACTGGCCGGAGTCTAACCACGGGATCACGATCGATCCCATGGACAACCTGTGGATCGGAGGAAACGGGCAAAGCGATTCCCACATCTTGAAATTCACCCGGAACGGGAAGTTCCTGAAACAATTCGGTCACCCGCATGCCCGTCGAGACAAGAGCTCCTCCGGCTCGGAGCCGAAGTGGATCGGTGGGAGCCACGACAAGGAGAGCTTCGGCCGAGTGGCCAAGATTTCTTTCGACGCGAGGGGCGAGGAAGCTTTCGTCGCCGACGGTTATCTCAACAAGCGCGTCGCGGTGCTGGACGTCGCGAGCGGCGCGTTCAAGCGGTATTGGGGCGCTTACGGCAACGAGCCTGACGACCGAGACCTCGGCCGCTACGACCCCAAGGCCCCACTGGCGCAGCAGTTCCGCAACCCGGTACACTGCGCCGAACCAACTCACGACGGGCTTCTCTATGTCTGCGACCGGGTGAACAATCGGGTTCAGGTATTCCGTCTCAGCGGAGAATATGTAAACGAAGTCATCGTCGCCAAGGAGACCCTCGGGAGCGGGGCCGCCTGGGATGTGGCGTTCTCGAAAGATCCCGAGCAGAAGTATCTCTACCTCGCCGATGGCAAGAACGAGAAGGTCTACATCATTGATAGAAAATCGCTCGAGGTACTGACGAGCTTCGGAGATGGCGGACGCCAGCCGGGACAGTTCTTCGGGGTGCACAGCATTGCCACGGATTCGAAGGGCAACGTCTACACGACCGAGACCTACGAGGGGAAGCGCATCCAGAAGTTCGTCTACAAGGGTCTGGGTCCGGTCCGCAAGAAGGACCAGGGCGTGCTTTGGCCGACTTCGAGTAACAATTAGTGCTCAGTGCCGTGGCGGGACCCGCAATCGCCCGGCCGCCACGGCTCGGCCTTTTGCGGCGCTTCGCGCCGATCTCGCGGACAGAAGTTTTGGTCGCCGCTCGGCAGGCTGGGCTGTAGTTCTTCATCAGCCTGCTGACTAGTCCGGTCCGAGGGTAACCACGACGGTGGCGACGGCGGAGATGCCCGGGGCGGGCACGGCACGACGGTCCGTGCTGACAGGGTAGCTCGTGTTCGTGAGGTTTCGCGCCAGGAAGCGGAGTCCGACCTTGGAGGTCATCTCCCAGCCCGCGGAGAAGTCCACCACCCCGTATCCCGGCGTCGCCACCTCGCTCGGCCCCGGCTCGTCGTCTTCGGCGAAGACTGCTCCCCGGACCTGAAGATAGCCCCGGCCCGCGCTGAGCTCCCTCCGCAGCTGGAGGGTCAAGGTCGTCGGCGGAACGTCGTCGAGCGGGGCGTCGTCGTCGAGCGCCTTGCCTCGAGACGCGTAGGCGGAAAGCTGCAGGGAGAGCTCGCGGCCTAGCTCGGCCTGGAGCTCGAGCTCGACTCCCTCGTTGAGCGCCCGGCCTCGATTTCTGAAGAAGAAGAAATCGGGCTCGTCCTCGTACCGCTCGATGAGATCGCGAAAGCGGTAGTGGTAGTAGTAAATGGCGGCGCGCCATCGGCGGCTGGTGTAGCGAACGGCGGTATCGAACTGCGTCGCGGTCTCCGGTTCGAGATCGGGGTTGCCGGTGATGAATCCTCGTCCGGTCACGCCGCGGAAGTAACGATCCGAGATCACCGGATCGCGAAAACCGCGGGCGATTTGACCGGTGAAGCTCCATCCACCGAAGCTCCCGACAGTCGCTGCCGCGAATCCGGAGAACGCGCCGTTCGCGGTGTCCCGATCGCCGAAGAACCCCCCCTCGTTGTGGGTGGTGACTCGGTCGACGCGACCCCCACCCACGAGCTGGAGCTTGGGGTGAACGTTGCCGTCGAGCGATGCGAACAGCCCGGTATCGACGCGACGACCGTTCTCGATGGTGATGCGCTCGTCGGTCTGGAGCTCGTTTCCCGCGAGATCGTAATCCACGACGAAATCGCGTGCCTCGAGCCCGAAGCGTCCGTTGAGATCGACGCCGAGCTCGAGCCTCGTACCGCCGAAGAGTTTTTCCGCCACGGCGCGGACGGCATAGTCCTTGGCATCCACGTCGGCCCGCTCGATGCGTCTCGGCTCGTTCTCGGTGGCGAAGGTATCCTGGTCGGTGACGATCCGATACGAGCCAACAAACGTCGTCACGTTCAAGCGGCTGAGTCCCCAGAGCGAGATCCGGTCGTAGCCCGCGGTGAAACGATGCGAATCCTCGGTGGGATAAAAGAAACGCGTGATGTGTGAGTTGGTCCTGGGGCGCTCGACGTCGCGTGCCAGATCGCTCATGAATCCGAAGCTCAAGACGCCGCTACCGACGAGAGTCTGGACCTTTCCCAGATACCCCTGGTCCCGCGAGCCGGAGTTGAACACGGTTCCCTCGGGGCTGTCGTAGTCGTCGAACTCGCGGTAATGCGCCTGGAATAGTACGCCGCCGTTGGAGAACCCTTGCGTCACCTCGACCCCGGCACGGCCCTGGGGCACGCCCGCCCCGAGGCTTCCGATGAACCTCATGCCGAAGGGAGCCGAGGGCTCCGGTCGTCGGGTCCGCACCTGAATCACACCGCCAAAGGCGTCCGAACCGTAGGCGACCGAGCCGGGGCCGCGAGACACCTCGAGTGAATCGACCACGAACGGATCGAGAAAAGTCGCGCTCGGTCCCACACGGCGCTCCGCCGTCACCCGGGCTCCGTCGATGAGAAGGAGAGTCCTTCCTCGTGCGAGACCCCGTATGACGGGCACTTCGGCGCGTCCCTCGGAGATCGTCGCCACACCGGGAACGTTCTCGAGCGCTTGCCCGAGGTTCACCGGCAGACGTACCTGGACCTCCGAGCGAGGAAGCAACGTCGTGGCTGCCGCGGGCGTGTGCTCGATGCTGGGAGCGGTTCCGGCGGTCACAGTCACCGATTCTTGGACCAGGGCCTGCACTTCGACGACCACCAGGCCGTCCTCGGGGAACGACTCGATGAGGACCGGTTTCATGATGCGCCCTCCGGGCAAGATCACGAGGATCTCGAATGGCAGCGCTGGATCGGGAACGAACGTGAAACGACCCTCGGCATCGGTGAAGGCCTCACCGGTTCGACCGAGCACCGTGACTTCGGCACCCGCTACCGGGCTACCATCCTGCTGGCGCACCACTCGCCCTTCGAAAGCGCCGGCGGCGCCGGCGACCAGTAGCACCGAGCCGAAGAGTGCGGATCGCATCGCGAAACGAGGAGACATCGAGATCTGCACCATAGACCGCCGGCGTTGCTACTACCAGCTTTCGTACTTCGGGCTACTGAAGAAGGGCGACCACCAATTCGGTGAAGGTGTGCAGACGATGGAGCCAGCCGGACGGCGTCGCCGCGATGACGAGGGCAATGGAGGCGGCGAAGAAAGGCCAGGGCGTCGCCCGCACGAACGAGCTCTCGCACGGCTTGGGAATCCCGGTCAGATATCCGATCCGTCTGGCGAGTCCGCTCTGGCGATAAAGCGCCGTCTCGAGCGCGGGAAGGGGACTCGTGCCCACGGCAAGCCGCGCGACCTTTACGAGAGCCGAGGCGAGTGGAATCGCGAGCGCGGCCCCTGCGCATCGATCGGCCGCCTCTTCTGTCGCCTCGCTCCATTCACGCTCGAGTAAGCTACCGAGGTTCGTCCAGGTGAGCAAGTCTGGAGCCCCTCGTACGAGATGGCGCGTGAAGTTATCCCCGCGTTTCAAATGCGCGGTCTCGTGCTCGAGGACGGCTTTCAGCTCTTCTTCGGAGCAGGCCTCCTTGACGCTGCGCGCGACCACGATGCGGGGGCGGCACACGCCGACCACGGCCACGACAGGAAAGGGGAGCTCGACGAGGACGGTCGGAACCGGCGCCTCCAGGGCAATCGGCTCGGCACCCGCGAGCCAGCCCTGAACCAGCTGCCGGGTCCGACGCCAGGCGACGAACGTCGCGATCGGTCCCCGCAGGAGTAGAGCCGCCGCCAGGAGCGCGGCGGCCACCATGGTCGCGCTCGTCACCTCGACGGTGTCGCGCGGCTCGTGGAGGACGAACGCGGGGATGAAGAAGACCACGGTGAAGACGATCGAGGTGAAGCTCGGAAGGAGCCGTAGCGTGAGAATGAACCGTGCGCGTCGGGCCGGTGCCAGCTTTTCGATTCGTCCCCGAAGCGCCCACCAGGCCATGGCGGCGACGAACGATCCCACGGCACTGGCTGCGCCAAATGCGAGTACGGCGAGCAAGGTCCCGAGAACGAGAAAGCTCACTCCTCCTCCTCGTGCCGAGCGCGTCGCTTCTCTTTGACGAGCCGCTCGAGCTCGTCGAGCAGCAGCGCATCGCGACGGCTCACCGCTTCCACGAAGCTCATCAACAGGGGCCGTGCCGATGCTCCGGAGCGGACACCCTCGAGTATGGTCGCGAACGCATCCTCGGCGAGGTACGCTTCGAGTCCAGCACGCGTGAAGCGGGGCATATAGAGGTAGGCGCGCCCCGACTTCGTTCTGTGGAGCAGTCCCTTCTTGTGCAGCCGATCGAGTGTGGTCATGAGCGTGGTGTAGGCAGTCGAACCGAAATAGGGCTCGAGATCCCGCACCGACGTCTCGCGCCATCGCGTCCAGAGCACGTCGAGCACCTGGAGCTCCAGCTTGCCGAGGAAAGAGGCGAGGGTGGTCTGCCGTTGTCGACGGCGGAGGAGATCGAGCAGCGTGCCTCCCGTCACCCGCGCATTATAACGATTGCGGTCCCCGGGAAAACCGTGGAGGAGGGGTGGCGGGCGGCGTCATGTGAAGGGATGCGGATGATGACGCCGCCCGTTGAGGGCGCGTTGAGGCGCGAGTTACTTGTATCCTGCGAACGTAACCGAGAAGTCACCGCAGCATGAACATTGGGTTATTTATTCGGAACGCGGAGGAGCAAAGAAACGCACCAAACTGGAACTCGGATGACAAAAAATGTGAGCCCGAGTTCGGGTGGGCTTGTAACCTCATATACCATAAGGTGTTGATTTGACTGCTAACGTGGCACCATAATTGCTTCCAACAAAGCGCGGGTGCGGAGAACTTGCGTATGATGCTTCCGAGTATTCAACTGCGAGTCGATGGTGAGAGAAACGATGAGCGTGGGTTCACTTTGATCGAGCTGCTCATCGTGATCGCGATTATCGGTATCATCGCCGCGATGGCGGTCCTGAACATCCTCCGCGCGGTCGTTACGGCGAACGAAGCTCAGGTGATCGGAGATACGCGCACGGTCTTGTCCGCCGAGCACGCCTATGCGTCGGCGAACGGCGGGTTTTTCGCCAACGTGACCAACCTCTGTCGTGGCGGAGCGAACTGCAACATCGGGATCCCGAATTATCCCACGACGGCGCCCGCATTCCTCGGCAACGATATCGGACGCGTCTCACCCTACACGAAGGGCGGCTACACACGGCAGTGGATCGGCTTGGGTGGAGGCGCCCCTCCGGGACTCTCGGCGAGCCAGGATCCCGACAGCGTCGTCGATTTCTGCTACCAGAGTTACCCCGCCGGCCTCGGCTTGACGGGTGTGCGTTCTTTCACTGGAGGCCCCGCGGGTATTGTCCACGTGGATTCTCAGGGGCTCCCGATCGCATGCCCGATCCCCGCGGGAACCGCGTTTCTCGAGTAGCCCGACCCGCTGGCGAAGAATTCACGCTAGCGCAACACTTCGTTCACCGTAGGCTTGCCTCGAGGCCCTACCATGATTGCGGTCGGGGGATCTTGCTCTTGCGTATCGCCATCATTTCCGACACGCACTTCTGAGGGAGATGGTCGGGATCAACTTGCCCTTGAACCAGCTCGCCTGTACCGGGATCGGTCAAGCCCAGCCTCTCGCTGAGCTCGCCCGCCAAATCCAGCGAGAGATGAGCGCAGGGCGGACGTTCTCGCTGAGAAAGTATTTCGAGCGCTTCGAGAGTTCTCTGCGCGAGAGCTCCAATCTGAGCTGGGCCAAACGGAAGGCTCTTTCCCTAGCAGTCGGTTGGGGGCGGAAGCGCTTTCTCGCCATGCTCGAGGGTCTCGAGCAGACTCGCTACAGCCGCGAGTTTCTGATGCGCCCCACGGTACGCGAGCGTTTCCGGAGCTACTACCGCTACTCGATTCGCGAGATCGACCGGCTGCGCCACGAGTACTCGATCGAGATTCCGAGACCCACTCATTTCGTTTTCGGGCATACCCACCAACCGATTCCCTGGGATACGCACGAGCTCGTGGACATCGTGGATGGACAGCCGGTCTCCTTCTGCAACACGGGCGGCTGGATTCTCAAAGAAGATCGAGCCTCTCTCGATTTCGTCGGGGCCGAAGTCCTCATCTACGAGAGCGGGTCAAGAATGCGATCCGTGTCCATCCGCAGCGACGATCTCTATCCCATCGCGGCCGGTCCAAGGGAGGAAGAAAATACGAGGGGCAGCCCTTTTAAGCTTGGGGTCCGGACAGGACCACCCCTCGTGAGGGAGGCGCGAAGCCTAGGTCCGCAGAGTAATCAAGTCACATCACAGCTTCGTCAAGCACAAGTTAAAAGACGGTTAACCTCGATCCGACAACGAGATCTCGGGACCCAATCGCAGTTTTCTTCCCTTTCCTTGGTCTGTCAACCAGGGTGTGTTAACATGCGCGTAACATTGTGTTAACGTCACGTTCATCTGGAGGAGGATGGCCGTGTCACTCTGGAAATACACCTCGGTTGCAGTCCTTGTCATCTTAGCGCTCGTAGCGCCGGTTCTCGGCGATGAGACCGCCCTGAATCGGAGCATTTACGTACCCGTCCAGTTCAGCCCCTGCGAGCACCTCGAGAATGCCATTCTCTACCGTGGAGACACGGCGATCCTCGAGCTCCCCGGCATGCACGTCTTTCAGTTCACCTACTACCCGAGCCTCTCCCGGCTCGAGCCCGAGCTCGATCGTGTCCGGATCGAGGGGAGCCACGATGGAACATCGTTTCGCTCGGAAGTCGTGGTGACGCCGGCTAGCGT
>DASPGQ010000281.1 GCA_035620555.1 Vicinamibacteria bacterium | reverse complement strand
GGTCCGGCTCGATACAAATGGAGCGAGGAAGCGACGAGGACCTCCTCTCCGGACTCGAGGAGATGATCGCCGAGCTCGGACGAAGGCCGAACCGGATCGAGGTTCGCGACCCGACGCTGGCTCGCTTGCTGTCCGATCGCCTGGGGAACGAGATCGACGTCGTGCCCACCGAGCGACTCGAGGGTGTGGAAAGGTTCCTCGATCTTTTCGCCAAGGAAGCTTCAAGCGCCGATATCCCAGGTGCTCTCGATGTGGCGGGAGTCACCGTGGAAGCGATGCGGCGTTTTGCCGAGGCGGCGCGCGCATTCTGCGAAGCCGCTCCCTGGCGGCATCTCACGAATCGCGACCTCATCGAGATCCGTGCCGGAGCGCCTCCAGGACTCGGCTATGCCGTCGTCCTCGGCAACGGGCGCTCGATGAGGGGTATCGGTTTCTTCGACAACGAGAGGACCTTTTGGGACGTTTCTTCGGGGCAATCCCCTGCCAAAAAGGGTGTCTGGCACTTGGGCTTCGACGACGTGTCCCAGATGCCCCTACAGGATGCCGAGCTCTGGGTGGAGAACGATCTCGAAGTGGCCGACGACGACGCGTACCCCGTCGCCCTGTGCATTCAGTCGCGCCATCGGATCAAGAGACCGAGCCCCCGTGTTCTGGATTTCTTGACGGGTCTCATGAGCGCGCTCGCCGAGAGCCGTCCCGAAGACCTCGACAAAGGCAAATGGGAGAGGTCGGGTTACGGGTTCACTCTTCCTTTTCTTCTCCAGCCTCCCGCGCGAGAGGAGCTCGTCCAAAGGGGCATCCTGCCCGATCCTCGTGTCTTCGAGCGCCTCCATTTTCTTCTGGCACGAAAGATGGAGAGTCGGCCGGATGCGACCTTCGATGATCTGCGGTCCGTGTTCGAACGGGAGCTGACGGGCATGCCCCTCGACGAGATTCCGTTCGAGCCCCGAACCGATGCCGAGCGCGCTCAGGAAATCTTCTTTCAGGCTCTCGACGCCTGGGGGCGGCATCAGATCCAGCTCGTCCACGAGGCCCTTCAGTTCGACCCCGCGTGCGTCGATGCTCTCGTATTGCAAGCCGAGCTCGCGGGCGACGTCGGGCAGGCGATGGAGTCCTACGGTCGGGCGCTCGAAGCGGGGAAAGAGGTTCTCGAATCGGGACGGCACGACGCGCCCGCGGGCGAGCTTTGGAATCACTATCCCGCCAGACCCTTTCTCCGAGCGCTGCACGGGATGGCCGATCTGATGGCCGAGGTAGGAGACTGGGAGACGGCGATCGCGTGCTACACACAGCTTCTCGCTCTCGACCGGAGCGACCATCAGGGAGTCCGCTACGAGCTGTTCTCGGCCCTCTTTGCGGCGGGACAATTCAAGGAGGCCGAAGGGTTGGCCAAGGCGCAGGGCAAAGAGGCGGAGCCTGTCTGGACCTATGGCCGGGCTCTGGCCATCTTCGCCCAGGTGGGCGACAAACCGAAAGCGCGGAAGGCGCTGGAGGCGGCGATATCGAGAAACCCTCTCGTGGCAGAAATGCTGCTGGATTTCGAGCCCGACTTCGCGTCGGATGAAGAAGACGTTGTCAACGCCCAGAACTGCGTCGGCACGTTGAACGAGGCGTGGGAGGAGATCGACGGGGCACTCGACTGGCTCTACGAGCGGTACGAACCGGGTTAGTCTATTGGAGCTCGATCCAGTCGAGCCGAAGGCCGAGATCGCGAACGTCGCTCGCGCCCGCAAGCGCTCGCGAGGGCCGCCACGTCTGGGTCGTGAGCGTCAGGATGGCGTAGCTTCGGGCATCGCGCGGCGGAATCGTGAGCTCATAGGTCGCGTAGCTTCGCGTCGGCTGGATCGAACCGATCGACTGACCATCGATTGCGACTTCGACCGGGTAGAGCGGAGCGTCGTCCTCCTTGGGGCCCGCCATTCGTAGAGCCAGGGTTCTCGTTTCCGATCCCACCTGCGGCAGAAAGATCGAGGAGGTCCTCTGGCTCCAGCGATAGGTCGTGCCGTCTTCCTCGAGCTCCTTTTCGTGAAACCACGCAACCTGGAGGTCATCGCTCCCCCCGATGTCGAGCCGCTCGAGGGGAGGAACGCGCTTCGCGAGGTCTTCGACGTCAACGGCCTTCGAAAGCGTGAAGCGGAGGTGAAATGGCTCCGGTCCTCGAGGAGGTCTCGTGTAGGCGTACTCGTACTTTTCCGTTGCCAGCCAGAAGTCTTTCACGTGCCGGGTGAAGAGGCCCGAAAGGGAGATCTTGTAGTTGGTGACGAAATAGACGTCCTGATAGCGGCTGCGCCACGATGCCAGGAGTCGCTCGAGAAGCGCGCGATCGGGCTTCAACGTATAGAACTCGAGGACGTTTCTTCCCTCCAGATGGGCGAGCGGAAGCTCGAGGAGATGAAGGCCTTCCTGACGGGGGAAAAAGACGATGTCCTCGTCCCCGAGGTGGCGCGCGAGATCTTCCACGAAATCGAGGCTGCCTCGAAACTCGTTGTGACGCCAGAGGCGGGCGCCGGCAGCGAGGTACACGAGAAGAAGAGCCGCCGCGACCGCGCGCGCTCCCCATTTGACGAGCGAGCCCGCAACTGGCCGAAGGGTTCCGAGAAACACTCCGATCCCGGAGAAGAAAGCGGGGAGGATCACGGGGATGAAGCGCCTCATGGCGAAGTAGTGATCGTGCCAGACGCGCACCTTATAAAAAAAGAAGAACGAGAACGTCAGGGCGATCAGAACGAAGAACGCCTGAGCTCTTCTGGCCCGGACGACGAGGCCCATGAGACCCGCGGTCGCGAGCGCCAGCCCGGCGGGGTAGAGATACCACCCCATGCGAAAAAAGGCTTCGGCGTCGTGCGGTGCCGTTCGAGCGGCGTGCCAAACGGGCCTCACGAAATAGGCGTAGAGAGCCAGGGCGAAAAGACCAAGAGCCGAGCCAAGACGAACCGCGGGGGACTCGATCGAGCCCAAGAAGCGCGGAGGAACCTTGACCACGAGACGATCCGCGGCGAAGAAGAGCAGCAGGCCCACCGCGGCGAGAACGACGATGTTGTCACCGATGAAACGCCAGTAGTGGCGTCCGAGGATGCTCGATACGTATGGCCAGGCGAACAGACGATCGTGCACGACGGCGTGGGTGGAGACGAGCGCGAATGTGAAGAAGAACAAGAGCTCCGGTTTCCCGAGCTCGCCCCGAACACGTTTCCACGCCAGAAAGACTGCAATCGGGATCGCGAACAGCACCGTCTCGAAGCGTGCGAGGAACGTCGAGGCGAAGGCGAACCCCGCGAGGCCGCCTGCAAGCGACGACCGCTGCTCGTTCATGAAGAAGAAGCACAACAGGCCGAAAGTGAAGAGAAACTGGACGACGACCTCGGAGTTGGGAAATCGCGCGAACCAGATCTGGATCTGGAACACGGCGAGGAGGCCGGCCGCCCAGGCTGCCGGCTCGAGGCCGAACAACCGGTTGAGCGCGAAGAAGAGGCCGAGCACGCCCAGGATGGCGAAGTATGGCGTCACCCAGAGCCCGGACTTCATCTGGAACAACGAGGAGGCCATTCCGATCCAGACCGGATAAAGATGAAGTCCGTGTGGAGACACCCTCGCGGTATCGGGATGCTCCAGACGAAAACCCTGGAACCTTTCGTAACTCCACGGCGGAAGCTCCTTGTCGGGAAACACGAGCGGCCGTGCCTCCACCGGGAGGCTCTCGATCACCGGGTCGACATAGACCAGAGTTCCCTCGCGAGCGAGATGAAAGCCGGCGTTGACGTAGATGCCCGGATCGCGCCCCCCGAGGACGTGCTCGAACGGCGGAAAATACACGACGCTCGCGAACGCCAGGATGGCGCCGGGGACGATGAACTCTCCCGCTTGAAATCTTCCTGCCTCGAGCCGGATCCGCTTTCTCGCCGCCACCGCGCCGAGCACCACGACGACCGCGTCGAACGCCGCCACGTTGACGGCCGAGAAATGGCCGAGCTCCGCGAGGAGGAGCCCGACCCATCCCGAAACGAGCAAGCTCCCGGCGAAGGCAACGTACATCTGCTCGGCCAGAGTGAGTCCGCCCTTCGGCTGCCGGGCGAAGATCGATACGATCAGGAGGCCCGGGGCAAAGAAGATGATCGGCGTCGCGAGTGCAGTCACTACGGGTTGGGATGATACTTCACTGAGCGACGGTGGTACCGAGAGCCGGACCCGCGTGAGTTGCGTCGGTCGATCGCTTCGGTTAACCTTCGGGCTCGTCGTCTCCATTGCAACCAACGTTCATACTTCTCGCACTTTCGCTCGCGGGGCGAACTCAGTACGACCTCCCGACGCCCCTCTCGCATTACCAACAGGGCTTCGATGTCGAGGCCGAGGGACGGGCAATCCTGCTGGAGCTTGCCGCGTCGGTGCCGGAGCCGGCCCGCTCGAAACTCTTCATGGCCCCGGACCTGGAAGAGGCGTTGGCGCTGGTCGACGAGGTGCAGTGGCAACGGCTTCGGCCGCGCATCGCGAGCCTGCTGCTCCATGGCTCCAGAGTGCTGGAGGTCATCCCCGAGGCCGCGTCGGACTGGCTCCCTCTTGTTCACGACGCGTTTCTCGTTTTCCTCGAAGGGCTCGAGGAGAAACGTTTCCTCGACCGCGTGATTTCACAGCTGCGTCTCCCCGTCGACGCCGATCGCGGCCAGCGGGTGCTCAATTTCATCGCCGAAACGCCCAGTCTCCAGAAGCTCGCGCAGATACTGGCCCGCAACCCGTCGCTCGATCCGGATTTTCGTAACGCGCTCCAGACCATCGAGAATGGGCTCGAGACGATCGGGTACGAGGAGGTGATGGAGGTGATCGGTCGGGAGATCGACGCCGCGACCGTCAAACGGTATCAGATCGTCTTCGCCGACCATGTTCTCGCCGAAGCGAGCGTCGGTGCCGTCGTGGAGGCTCGCTACGTCGGCGAGTCGGGCGAGCCCCTGCGCGCGGCCTGCAAAGTGCTGAAGCCGCGAGCGGTATCGGCTCTGGAGCAGGACCTGACCATTCTCGATGCGGTACTTCGCTATCTCGAGAACCACGCCGACTTCTACGAGATCGGCTCGATGCCTTTGGTCGACACGTTCGAGGAGATCCGTGAGGCGCTCTCGCGCGAGGTGAAGGTCCTGGACGAGAGGGAGAACTTGAAGCGAGCCGCGCTCTACTATCGGGACAACGAAGCGGTCGTGGTCCCCGAAGTTCTCCCGTTCTCCTCGGCCAGCGTTACCTGCATGGACTTCATCGAGGGCGTCAAAGTGACCGATGCGTTCCCCGGTCACCCGCGGGAGCGAGCGCGCCTCGCGCGTCGCCTCAGCGACGCTCTTACCTTCGACGTGCTCTTCTCCGACAAGGACGACTCTTTCTTCCACGGCGATCCCCACGCGGGCAACGTCTTTCACGTCGAAGACGGGGGCGCTCCCTTTCGCATCGCCCTCATCGACTGGGGCCTCGCCGCCGAGTTCGATCGCGAAGAGCGCGAGAAGCTGACCCAGCTGATGGTAGGCCTCTACCTCGGGAACACGAAGAGGCTCGCCAATAACGTCGACGTTCTCGTCGAGTGGGAGCCCGAAGGCCCCGAAGACCGCGCCCGCATGAGGGCATTGCTCGAGAAGGAGCTCCCCGAGATTCAGGGTGGGGGACTGTTCGAGCTTCTCGACGAGGTGATGGCGGTGCTCGCACGCGAGGGGCATTCGATCCGGTACGAGGCCGCCATCTTCGTGAAATCGCAACTAACGATTTCAGGGATTCTCGCCGAGCTCGATCCCGAGCTGAAGCAAGACGAATACGTCATGGGCCGTATCTCAAGCCAGGTCTGGAAGGAGACGCCGAAGAGACTCCTCAACACGATATGGTTCCCTAGCTGGAACTCTCACGACTATCGGAGCCTTTTGTCCAATGAAGACGTCAAGGACGTCCAGTTCCAGCGAATCGGGCGAGCTTTCAAGAAGATGGGCGGCGCCGTCTGGACCGCCGTCAGCTTTCGCTGGCTATTCTGAACAGGAGAGCAAGATGAAGAACACCCTTTCCCGTCGCGGATTCATCGCCTCCGTGTCCGCTATTCCCGCTTCCGCGGGGCTCACTCCGGGGCTCGTGCTCGGCGAAACCGAAAACGACGTGTACCGCGAGCTCGGGATCCGGCCGTTCATCAACGCTGCCGGAACGTACACCGCGCTTTCCGCCTCGCTGATGGACCGGGCGGTCATCGAGGCGATGGAGTCGGCCGCTCGCAACTACGTATCCATCCCCGAGCTCCAGGAAGCGGCGGGAAACCGCATCGCCTCGCTCGTCGGCTCCGAGGCCGCTCTGGTGACGGCGGGGTGTGCCGCGGCGCTGACGCTTGCGACCGCCGCTTGCGTGTGCGGCGAAAACGAAGACGCGATCCGGCGTGTGCCGGATACCGAAGGGCTGAAAAACGAAGTCATATTCCCCCTGGGTCACCGGTTCGGCTACGACCACGCGATCCGTAACGTCGGGGTGAAGATCGTCGAGGTCGCGAGCAAGGAGGAGCTCGATGCGGCGATTGGGGACCGCACCGCGATGCTGTTCTTTCTCAACCTGGCGGCCAACCGAAGTCCCATCACCCGCGAGGAGCTCGTCGAGGCGGGGAAGAGAACCGGCGTTCCCACGCTCATCGACGCCGCCGCCGATCTGCCTCCCGCACGGAACCTGACCGATCTCGCTGGCATGGGATTCGATCTCGTCGCCTTCAGCGGAGGCAAAGGGTTGAGAGGGCCCCAATGTTCGGGGCTTCTGATTGGAAGAAAAGACCTCGTGCGCGCGGCCTTTCTGAACGGCTCTCCTCATTCGGACTCGGTGGGACGGATCGCGAAAGTGGGGAAGGAGGAGATCGTGGGCTTGACCAAAGCGGTCGAGCTCTACGTCGCCCGCGATCATGACGCGGACTGGAGGGAATGGGAGTCGCGAGTGAGCCACATCCTGTCGGCGGTGGAAGGGATCGAAGGCGTGACCGGCGAGCGTTTCGTTCCCGAGATCGCCAACGAGGTGCCCCACGCGGCCATCAACTGGGATCCGAACCAAATCCGGCTCACTCGAGACGAGCTCGCGCGGATTTTGCGTGAAGGTGAGCCGCGCATCGAGGCGCGCCCGAGTGAAGGCGACGCGCCCCGGCTCGAGATCGGTGTCTGGATGATGACCCCGGGTGATCACGAAGTGGTGGCGGCACGCTGTCGAGAAGCGCTCAGGGGTGCGAGGATGAAGCGAGCCGCGAAAGTGAACGCCTTTGGATCGGTGGCACCGAGCACGAAGCTTCGATAGATTCCGCAATAGATCATGCGTGTCACGATATTCGTCTCGCGAATCGCGGCTTCGCTGCTGTTCGCCTGCCTGCTGGCCAAACCCGTATTCGCACAGTTCCAGACCCGCACCGAGGCGATCGAGGCCCAGAGACGCGACAAACAGGCGCGGCTCTGGCCCGAGCGTCAGTCGCCGCTCGTGGACCGGGTCAACGACCTCGTCGAGCGCGGCCTCTACGAGGGGACGCGCTCCGGGAATGGGGCCTATGGATGGCAGCTCGTCATGGGGGGCATGCGCTCCGGCCAGGGCTGGAGCAACGGCGTGGGGTATCGGCTCGGTCTCTTCCGCGATCAATTCGGTCTGCGGACCACGGCGCGGGTGACGCCGCAGCTTGCCTACCTGTTCGACGCCCAGCTCGACTTCCAGAGCATCCGGAGCGATCGCTTCTTCCTCGATCTCTATACCAAATACGAGAGCTCGCCGCAGATGGACTATTACGGGCCCGGGCCGGACTCGCTCGAGGAGAACCGGACGAGCTACGCCTATGACACCTTCGGGCTCGACTTTCGAGCGGGATACAACGTCACCGACTGGCTGCGGCTGGGAGGAACGCTCGGGAGGCTCGACGCCTCCACGGGAACCGGAAAGAGAGGCGGAGTGCCTTCGACCGACGAGGTTTTTGATCCGGTGCTCACGCCCGGGCTCGGCGAAGATACCCACTTTCGGCGCTGGGGCGGCTTCGCCGAGCTCGACTTTCGTGATCTTCCGACCGGGCCTCGGTCGGGCGGCTACTATGCGGTCACCGCGCGCGAATACGATGACGTCGACCAGGAGAAGTACGCTTTCTCTCAGGTCCTGGTGCAGGCCCAGCAATACCTCCCGTACTTCAACAAGACCCGGGTCATTGCGGTTCGCGTCGCCGCCTCGCTGGCGTTCCGGCAAGAGGATCTCCGAATCCCCTTTTACCTCCAGCCCTCGATCGGCGGAAACGACGACTTGCGCGGATTTCAGCGCTACCGCTTCTACGACGATCAGGCGCTCATCGTCAACGTCGAGCACCGGTGGTACGCGTCGCCGGCGCTGGACATGGCGATCTTCGCCGACGCGGGGAAGGTGGCGCCCCGGCTCGCCGACGTCGACTTCACCGATCTCGAATGGAGCGGAGGGATTGGCTTCCGATTCAAGCTCCAGGACGCCTACGTAATGAGAATCGACTTCGCCGCGGGTCGAGAAGGCTTTCGCTTCATGTGGACCTTCAGCGACATCTTCAGGACGAGGTGGGGGATCTACGAGTGAAGCTCGGCGTCTCTCTTTTGCTCGTTTCGCTCCTGGCGGCGCCGGCCCTCGCTCAGAAGTTCTATCCCGACGATCCGCTCGAGAGGGTCCCCGAGCTCTGGCCGACGCCGGATCCTCAGCGGCGCGCCCTGAGCTCCATCCTGGAGCTCTTCAGCAACGCCTTCGGAACGCCGGGCGAGGGCCATCCCGAGCGCGGCGTGATTCCCGCGGGCGGTGTGAACACTCTCGGCGAGGTCATGGACGGTCCCTGGTACGAGAACCGTCACCCACGGCACCGCATGACGGAGGAAGAGCTTCGCCGGGGGCCGGGGGAGGATCGCCCGCCGGCGACGGTGGGCCCCTGGCGGGTGCTGACCGTCAAGAAGTTTGGCTTCCGTCCCGGAATCCTCATCGCCGATGCCACCGATCAAATGTACCTGCTCCGTTTCGATCCCCCGGGCTGGCCAGAGTTGGCGACCGGCGCAGACGTGGTGTCGTCCAAGATTTTTCACGCGCTC
>DASPGQ010000280.1 GCA_035620555.1 Vicinamibacteria bacterium | reverse complement strand
AGAAGAGCCGCTCGCGCCCCATCGCTTCGGAATCGGTACGAAGCTCCGGATCGTGCCCAATCATTCGTGCCTAGCGGCGGCACTCTTCGATCGATACCACGTCCTGCGTGGTAAAAGCGTCGTCGACGAGTGGCGTCCGGTGCGAGGCTGGTAGGTAAGATTCGACGCTAGGCGCTGAGTCGCACAGACGCAAAGCACTGAGACCTAACGGAAGGGGTTGTCGACGGTCAAATTCCCGAATCGCCGTCCATGCTGCATGTCCTCGCTCATCAACAACTCGCAGCCCGATTCCAACGCGGCGCGAATGATCATCGCGTCCCAGAAAGAAGTCCCCTCTTCTTCGTGCAGCTTAATCGCGGCGAAAATCAGCGAAGGGTCCACTTGAACGACGTGATAAGCCGAAATCCCTCTGGTCGCATCGATGGCGTCTTGCGGAGGAAGCGGTTCGGCCAGCTTCATCGTGACCGTCACGTAGAACTCCTGGAGCACCTGGGTGCTCACGACAATCGTCGCTTCCTTGACCAGCCGATTCAGGAGATTCCTGGCGCTGTCTTGTTTCTCTGGTTGGTCGGAGTCGAAAAGGTAAACGAGAACGTTGGTATCGACGAATACTCTATCGCTCATGGAGCTCGTTTCGCGTCCACCGCCGCCCACCGCGGGCGCTCTTCGACTTTCGTGACAGCCTGATAAGTGCGCGCGTTGCCTCCACCTGTGCGGCGTGAAGATCCGCATAGGATCTCAGGTACTCTGCGAGAATGGCGTTTACCGACTTTCCTTGGGCGAGCGCCCGTATGCGCGCCTTGCGTAGGACGCCTTCGTCAACTGTTATCGTCAAATTGGCCATGTGCTGCCATCCGTGCTACACGATATCAGTGTAGCACGAGATCTCGCCAAGTCCGACGAATTGCCTGGGCAATCTCTCAAATGGAAATCGTCATTTTGCCCTTCACGTCGAAGTTGCCGCCGCCGAGCACGATTGCGGTCTTCGCTCCCGTGGGAACGTGAAGCTTGCCGGTGAGCGCCGCGGCAGCACCGGCCGCTCCTGACGGCTCGGTGAGGAGCTTCGCTCGTTCGAGGAGAAAGCGGATCGCTTCGCGCAGCTCGTCGTCCGACACCGTGACGTAATCATCCACCACGGTCTCGAGGAGGGCGAAGACGTCAGGGTCGGTATGCTTCGTCGCGAGCCCGTCGGCGATCGTGCTCACCTCGTCGAGCTCGACGGCTCGCCCCTCACCGTGGCTTCGATACATGTTGGCCGCGCCCTCCGCCTCGACTCCAATGACCTGGACCTCGGGCCGGTGGAGCTTCATTGCCGATGCGATGCCGCCGATGAGACCGCCGCCGCCGATCGGGACGATGACAGCGGTCAAATCGGGCAAGTCTTCCAGGATCTCGAGGGCGATCGTGCCTTGTCCGGCCATGATGAAAGAATCCTTGAACGGGTGGACGTGCATCAGGCCCCTCTCGCGTCCGAGCTCGAGAGAGTAGGCGTAGGCGTCGTCCCAGACCCTTCCCCGGAGTATGGCCTCCGCGCCGTAGGACCGGACCGCGGCCACTTTGCTGGCGTTGGCGGTCTCAGGCATCACGATGAAGGCAGGAATGTGAAGATGGCGCGCGACATAGGCGAGAGCCTGACCGTGATTCCCCGCGGAAGCGGTGACGACGCCTCGCTCCCGTTCGCGAACATCGACGTGCAACAGCTTGTTGAAAGCGCCGCGTGGCTTGAACGACCCAGTCTTCTGGAGGTTCTCCGCCTTCAGCCAGATCTCGAGCCCGCAGCTTTCGCTCACCGACCGCGAAGAGAGAAGCGGTGTTCGGTGAACGAGTCCGTGGATCGCTCGGCGTGCTTCTTCGAGCTCCTCCCGAACGAGCGGCTTCACCGCCTGGGCTGGACTGGACAAGTTGTCGTCATTCTAGCAATTGTTTGCGACTCGGCTCGACTGGTATGATGACCGCCGGACAGATACGGCCGCCCCGCGCGGGGATCCACAAGGATAGAGAGAGGCTCGGCGTTCATCGACTCGGGTAGAGCAATGCGGAGTGGGAGCTTTAGATTGTGACGGACGCTCGGGAGCGGCTCTCCTCTTGAGCCACGACTGGAAAACGCTCGATCGCGAGCTCCTCCTGGAAACTCCCATCTTCTCCCTGCAACGTGCCCGTAAACAGCGTGCGGCCGAGCGCGGTCGAGAGCACGATTTCTACATCATCGACTCCGTGGACTGGGTGAACATCGTACCGGTTACGGCGGAGGACGAGATCGTCTTTCTCGAGATCTACCGTCATGGCACCGACGAGGTAAGTCTCGAGGTCCCTGGCGGCATGATCGACGCTTCGGACGCATCTCCGCTCGCCGCCGCCGCACGCGAAATGGAGGAGGAGACGGGCTACCGGTCCGATTCGATCGTTCCGCTCGGTGTCGTCCACCCCAACCCGGCGATACAGCCTAACCGGTGCTTCAGTTTTCTCGCTGAGAATGCCTGGCTCGCGCAGGAACCGAGACCGGATGAGACCGAGGATCTGCGGGTCGTTCGATACCCGCGCCGGGAGCTCCCTCGTCTTCTTCGCGAGGGCCGGATCACGCACTCTCTCGTCGTGAGCGCCCTCTATTGGCTAGCTCTCGCACCGGCTGGAGAACCCCGATGAGAAGAATCGTCTCGCTCGCTTGCTTCGTTACGGCAGGGTTTGGCTCTATCGCTTGTCGAGCGGCTCCCGTGGATCTCGAGGCAGTGAAGGGGGAGCTCATGGAGGCCGACCGTGCCTTCGCTCGCGAGACTGCGGCTCGGGGCGTCGAGGGATGGGTCGAGGCGTTTGCCGAGGATGGAAAGATGTTCGGCCCGGGCCCGATCATCCAGGGCCATGACGCCATCCGCGAGGCGATGGCCGGCATCGGGAAAGACGGCAACACCCTGGAATGGGAACCGGTCTTTGCCGAAGCGGGTCCGTCAGGCGATTTCGGCTACACGCATGGAACCTACCGCCGGCAGCGGATCGATGCCGACGGCAATCCAGTCACCGAGACGGGAAAGTACGTGAGCATCTGGCGCCGCGATGAGTCGGGAAAGTTCCGCGTCGTGCTCGACACCGGAGCGCCGGATCC
>DASPGQ010000279.1 GCA_035620555.1 Vicinamibacteria bacterium | reverse complement strand
ACCGTGACCGAATTGCCGAAATCGCCCAACGATAGCGGCAACCCAGCGTTGGCGAATGCAAAGAGCGGCATAATGACGAAACCGACCCACGGGTGTAGCGCAATCTCCAACCGTTCGACCGGGGACAACGATTCGCGCGCGGCGATCTCTGCCACCTGCAATGTCTGTCGGTCTTTTGTGCCACCACTCGTCTCGTTACCCGCTGGATGAGCGACGACCTGGCTCAGCAGGGAATACAAACGTTCGTCGCTGACCCATCTGCGGACCGGTGTCAGCAAACCGAGTATCACGCCAGTGATCGTTGCGTGGATGCCGGACGCATCCACGGCGAGCCAGACGAGAGCCCCCACCAGAAAGTAGAGCGGAATGCTTCGGACGCCGACCAACGCCATTGCCAGCACGATCGCGACGCCAAGTACACCCGCGGCGAGCGCACCCCAGGAAATGTGACTACTGTAGCCGATTGCCACGACAAGAATGGCACCGATGTCGTCAACGATCGCTAACGAAAGCATGAACACGCGCAGGCTGTGGGGAATGCGCGACCCCAGAAGCGCCAGGCAACCGATGACGAGCGCGGTGTCGGTTGCCATGACCGTGCCCCAACCGGTCTCGCCGGGATGGCCCGATTGCAGCGTTCGATACAACACGGCGGGCACGAGCATGCCACCGAGGGCAGCCGCAATCGACAGCGCGGCCACGCGTGGGTCCTTCAGCTCGCCCAGGGTCAACTCTCGCTTGAGTTCCAACGCGACAAGGAAGAAAAACAACGTCATCAACCCGTCGTTGATCCAATCTCTCAACGAACGGGCGAGCTCGAAAGAGCCGAACTGAAAACCTACCCGGGTCTCCCAAGCATTCGAAAAAAGATGAGCCCACTGGGAGTTGGATAGAACGAGAGCCGCGACAGTGAATAGCAGAAGAACGGCGCCTCCGGCGGCCTCGATGAGCAAGAACCGCGCGAACGGTCTGGTCAGGCGATCGACGAGTTCCTTCGGTAGCCGGGAGAGAGCTTCATCAACGTGCGGTTCTTCACTCATAGCGCGACACTCAGGGGCTTTCGAAGGGTCATGGTTGATGGGCGGCAACCCCCCCGGTTCACCGGGTTGAGACCGCAGGCGGAGCGTCGGTTCCCCGCACCCCGGCGCTGTGAGTCGCCCGAGCCGCGCTCGACGGCGCCACACATCCGGGTGCGGATTGCGCTCAGGGAAAGCGATTCCTCCACCGGGTGCAACGGCGAGAGGGTCGACGTCGACCCTTCTAGGAAAGCCTCGAGCAAAGGCGCGGTAAACACGTTGAGTTGTCGCTTCTCAACGTCGAAGTCAGCGACAGGATGGTAGGTCCAGATGGGCGTTTCACCCTTATCTCTATCTGCTTTCTTGCGGGGGCTGATGCGTGTTGAAAATCTCAAGGTGCAGCAGTTTACCAGTCGGACACAACCGACGCGGCTCTTATGGGATTCTCTTTTTTTGCGTAGATTGTTGCAAGCGTCGACGGCCGCGGACAGCGCCCAGCACCGCCGACTCGAGAATTCGAGCCTTCTCGTCAACCCCTTTTCTACAAATTGCAGCATCCCGCTTCCAATCATCGCCGTTCTGACGGCCATCGAACAGAAGGACCAAGACGGCATCACCGGGACCGGTGCGCCTTTCCACAACCGGGCGGCCACTGGCACGGCGCTTGCTTCTCGAACCGATGTCCGGCCGTCTGACGAAGACGACGATAGCCGAAAGAGGCGAAGGAGCCCGACGATGGAGTTGCGAATGAGTAGAACACAAATAAAGGAAACCAAAACATGAATAACTTACGGTTCTCGATCCCCCTCATCTGTCTCGCTGCTTTCCTGGCGTCGGGTTGTACGGCCACGAAGAATACCGGTATTGCCGTGGGAGCGGGCGCCAAGGAAGCCGCTCAGCAGGTGGGTGGTACGGCCACGGATGCGAGCATCACCGCGGCGATCAAGATGAGGATGGCCGACGATCCCGTGGTGTCTGCCATGAAAATCAACGTGGATACGACCGATGGGAAGGTCACACTGAGCGGGACGGTCCAAGACGCCGCGGAAGAAGACCAGGCTGTCGGTCTGGCGAGATCGGTCAACGGCGTTAAGAGCGTCGATTCCAAGCTCGTCGTGCGGCGGTAGGAATGCGAGGCGGCAGTGGCTAATCACGGTTTCAAACGGGAAACGACGGGATCTGGCAATCTGGCACGGAGCGGCAGGTGCGCGAGTGCTCGGCGCGACTCGCTGCCTCGTGGCATCGCGCTGCGGGGGAACCATCTCGGCGGATTGTAGAGTTTGTCATGGGCACGAGTATTCCCGACTCCGCGCCGTACAGCGAGGCAGACGGGATACTCCGTAGTCTTCTTCGCAATGACTGGCGAGGGTACGCTGCACGCCTCAGTCGGAAATGGCGTTGAGGACGGAGCAATCGGAAGGACCTGTCATGACGCGTGCTGCTCGAGGGTCGCGTTTTCATCTGTTTCTCGTCAAACCGTCGAAGTACGACGACGAGGGCTACGTCGTACGGCACTGGCGCGGTGTGCTCCCGAGCAACACCCTTGCCTGCCTCCACGGCCTCACCGAGGATGTGCGCCAGAGGGGGCTCCTCGAGGACGTCGACCTCAAGGTGCATCTCATCGATGAAGCGGTTCAAAAGGTCCCGTTGCGAAGAATGATCCGGCTGAATCAGAGATCCGGAGACCGGGTCGTTGTCTCACTGGTGGGAGTTCAGACGAACCAGTTCTGTCGTGCGACGGACATCGCTTTGGCGCTGCGACGCGAAGGCGTACCCGTTCTCATCGGCGGCTTCCACGTGAGCGGCAC
>DASPGQ010000278.1 GCA_035620555.1 Vicinamibacteria bacterium | reverse complement strand
GCGCTGACGGTGAAGATCTGGGAAAGCGACGAGGCCTGGGCGAGCTATCGAATCGAGACCTAACAGGATGACGGCAAAGAAGACGACAAAAAAGAAGACCAAGAAGACCGGGACCGATCCGGGATCGGAGACGTTCTCCTTCCAGACCGAGGTGCAGAAGCTCCTCGACCTCATGGTCCACTCGCTCTACTCCCACAAGGAGATCTTCCTTCGAGAGCTGATCTCGAACGCGTCCGACGCGCTGGACCGCCTGCGCTTCGAGTCGCTCACGAATCAGGAGTTGCTATCCGAGGGAACGAGGCTCGAGATCCGTCTCGAAGCCGATCGCAAGGAGCGCCTGCTCACCGTCCACGACAACGGCATCGGGATGACTCGGCAAGAGGTCATCGACAACATCGGGACCATCGCGAAATCGGGGACGCAGGAGCTCGCGGAGAAGCTTCGCAAGAGCCGGTCGGACGAGGCCCTGGGAGAGCTCATCGGCCAATTCGGCGTAGGCTTCTACTCCTCGTTCATGGTGGCGGACAAAGTCGTGGTGGTCACTCGGCGCGCGGGCGAGCCGTCCGCCCAGCGGTGGGAATCGAGCGGACAGGGACAATTCAGCGTGGAGCCGACGGGGCGTGAGACCAACGGAACCTCGGTCACCCTTCATTTGAAGGCGGTCGACGAGGAAGAAGGCCTCGAGGACTTCACCGACCCAGCGGTCCTAGCTCGAATCGTGAAGAGATACTCCGATTTCATTTCCTATCCCATCGTCCTGAAGGCCGGGGACGAAGAGAAGACGTTGAACTCGATGAAGCCCATCTGGGAGCGCCCTGCGAGCGAGGTCAATGCCGAAGAGTACGCCGAGTTCTACAAACACATTACTCACGATTGGCGCGATCCGCTTGAGACCATCGTCCAGAAGGCCGAGGGACTTCTCGAGTACAAGGCGCTGTTGTTCATTCCCAGCGAGGCGCCCGTCGACCTGTACTTCGTTGGCTCCGAATCTGGGTTGAAGCTCTACGTGAAACGCGTGCTCATCATGGAGTCGTGCGAGGAGCTTCTGCCGCGATATCTCCGCTTCCTGCGGGGGGTCGTGGATTCATCCGACCTGCCTCTGAACGTGTCGCGGGAGATCCTGCAGCAGGACCGCCAGATCCGCCAGATGCGCAAAGGTCTACTCAAGAAGGTCCTCGATGCGCTGCAATCGATGAAGGAAACCGACGAGGCAAGGTATCTGAAGTTCTGGACCGCGTTCGGCCGAGCCCTGAAAGAGGGCGTGCCCGAGGATTTCGAGAACAGGGACAAGATCGTGTCGCTCTGCCTGTTCGCGTCGTCAGCCGACTCGGAGAAGCTGACGTCGCTTTCGGACTACGTTTCGCGAATGAAGGAAGAGCAGGACGCGATCTATTACATCGCCGGAGGCCCGAGAGAAATGCTGGAGAGCTCGCCTCACCTCGAGGCGTTCCGGGACCGGGGGCTCGAAGTACTCTTCATGACCGACGCCGTGGATGAGCTCCTCGTCCAAGCGCTGCCCGAGTTCGAGGGCAAGACGCTCCGGTCCGCCGGCAAAGGAACTCTGGAGCTGGGCTCGGAGGACGAGAGAAAGCAGAAGAAGAGAGATCTCGATGAGAAGTCGAAGGGATTCGAAGAGCTCTTGACACGGGTTCAGAAGATCCTGGACGATCGGGTGAAAGAGGTTCGACTCTCGAATCGTCTCACGACTTCTCCCGCCTGTCTCGTGGGTGGAGAGCACGAGTTCAGCCCCCGGCTCGAGAGCTGGCTACGGGAACAGCGAGGTGACGCCCCGGTGCTACGGCGCATTCTCGAGCTCAACCCCGATCACGAAGTCGTGAGCCGGTTGAAGGCACGATTCGATGTCGACGAGAGCTCGGAGCTCATCCCCGAGTACGCCGAGCTTCTCTACGGGTACGCAGTTCTCGCCGAAGGCTCCCCGCTCCGCGATCCGGCGGCGTTCGCGCGGCGCTTCGCGGATCTCATGGCGCGGGGCTTCGGCCCGTAGATTCATTCAGCCGTTTTACCAGGGGCCGGACCACCGCGCGGGGGGAAAGCCGAACCGCCAGAGCGCCGATCCGGTTGAGCGTTCCCGGAATGACGACGGGTCGACCTTTTTCCATGGCTCGGTAGCCAGCCGCCGCGGCGGTCCGCGCGTCCATGATGCCGAGTCGCACGAGGTTCGAGCCTTCGGTGCCCGCTCGAGCCTGGAACTCGGTGCGCACCGGACCGGGGCAAAGGGCGGTCACGGTGACGCCGGTATCTTTGAGCTCCTCGGTGATCGCTTCCGAGAACGAGAGCACATAGGCCTTGGTCGCGTAGTAGACAGCCATCAACGGACCGGGCTGCAGCGCGGCGGTCGAGGCGACGTTCAGGATGGCGCCCCGCTTTCGCGCCAACATTCCCGGAAGAAAGAGATGGGTCAGGTGAGTGAGGGCGGTGACGTTGAGCTGGACCATGTCGAGCAGCGTCGGCAGGGGCGTTTCATGGAACGCGCCCAGGTTTCCGAAGCCCGCGTTATTGATCAAAGCGTCGACGTCGAGGCGCCGTTTGACGACCTCCTGGTGCAGCCGCTCGGGAGAGTCGGGTGCGGCTAGATCGAGGACGATGGTCTCCGCTCGAACGCCGTAGGAGTCGCGCAGTCGACCGGCGAGGGTTTCGAGTCGCTCGGCCCTTCGCGCAACCAGGATGACACCGCGCCCTTTCTCGCCCGCGAGGATCGCGAGCTCTCTTCCGATTCCCGACGAGGCCCCGGTGACGAGCGTGAGACCTGAATTCTTCACGCGGGCACTATAGCAAACGCGGCTTGTCAGGGAGACGTTTCGTTTCTTACACTGATATTGACGACTGTCATGCCGTTCACCTGTCCGAGCTGCGATTACCCCCTCCACCAGGAGGAGCTGCCTCGCCTCGACGCCGCCAAGGTCCTGTGCCCGCAGTGCGAAGAGCCCCTGACCCTGCCCGACATGACGATCCCGCTATCCATCGTCGCCACGCCCGCGGAAGCGAGCCCGAAGCTCGATCCCGACAAGGCCTATGCGCTCGTTGTGCTCAGCGGAAAAGGCGCGGGGCAGATGATTGCCCTGGACAAGGGCTATGTCACCATTGGCCGCAGCGGGTGTGACATCTTGCTCGACGATGCCGAGATATCCAGACGGCATGCCTGCATCGAGATCGATGGAGACGGGGCAACGCTCGAGGACCTCGGAAGCACCAATGGGACGTACGTGGGTGACGAGCGCATCGATCGGGTTTCGCTTCCGAATCGCGCCCAATTCCGCGTCGGCTCTCACGTGATGGCCTTCGTCGTTAGCGATCGCTGAGCGGCGGGGCGTCAGCTATAATAGATGTAGCCTTTTCCGCGATGCCTTACCCTTTTCGGAACAAAGAGTTAAGCTGGCTCGCCTTCAACGCCCGCGTGCTTCAGGAGGCGAGCGACGAGAGCGTCCCCCTGATCGAGCGGGTTCGCTTTCTCGGGATTTTCTCCGCCAACCGGGACGAGTTCTATCGAGTACGGGTCGCGACGCTCCACCGGCTGGGGCGACTGGGCAAGAAGGGCAAGAAGCTCCTCGGCCACGATCCCAAGGCGGTCCTCGGCCAGATCAAGCAGATCATCCTGCGGCAGCAGGAAGTGTTCGAAGCCACGTACGACAGGATTCTGCATGAGCTCGCGGAACAGGGCATTCAGGTCGTCGACGAGACCGAGCTTT
>DASPGQ010000277.1 GCA_035620555.1 Vicinamibacteria bacterium | reverse complement strand
CTCCTTCGCCACCTCGTATTCGCGATCGACCAAGTCGATGCGTTTGGCTTCGAAGTAGCCCTTGCCGAGATAGCTCCGCACCACCGCTTGTCCCGGATCGAGGCTCACCGCGACCTCGAGCTCTTCATTGCCCTCGGTGAGCTCGCCGTCACGAATGCGCGCGAGCCCGTGACCCAGTCTCGGGAGGGGGTCGTCCTGGTCGAGCGAGATGGCTCGCTCGAAAGCTTCTCGTGCCTCCGTCGTCTGGACGCGCGTCAAGTAGGCGAAACCCAGCACCGTTTGCGTGCGGGAGAGATTCGGTTCGAGCTCGACCGCCCTCTGGGCGGCTGCGAGCGCTTCATCCAGGTATCCCTGGGAGGAGCGAATTTCCGCCAGCCGGGCCCAGGCGAGGGCGTCGTTCGGGTCTTGCTGGACCGCGGTCTCGAGGCTCGCACGGGCGCCGTCGAGATCGAAGACGGCTTGTTGCGCGTAGGAGAGCGCGACGTGCGCCGTCGAGGAGCTCGAGTCGGCAGCCACCGCTCTCTGGCCGGTTGCGAGGGCGTTCTCACCTTCGTTATTGACGACGGCGATGATGGTCTGGAGCGCGAGGGCGTTCGCGTCGTTGGCGGCGAGCTCGAGCGCTCGCTCGATATCGCTCTGGGCTTCCGGCACGCTCCCCGATGCGAGGTAGAGCGAAGCACGGTACGTGTAAAAGCGCGCGTCCTCGGCGTCGACGCTCGCGAGGGCGTCGATGGCGCCCTGGAGATTGCCTCCCATATAGGCTTCGTTCGCCCGCCGGACGGCATCTTGCCACGCACCCGCGCCGAGCGTTCCGGGATCGATATAGATGACGGGGACATAATAGAGCGCCCATTGGACGGCGTTCTGGGGTCGAACGCGGATTCCTCGCTGCGGAGGGGCGCCGGCTCGGCCGGTCGCCGACTGGCCGCCTTCGAGCATGAGGGTTCCAGCATCCGTCTCGGTCTCAACCCTTCCCTCGAGCACGGAGACTTCGGTCTCGTCGCCGTCGACGGCAACGCCGAGGCTCACCTCGGTCCCGCGTACCGCGGCGATGGTACTACCGCTGCGGAATCGTGTCGTCCGATCCTGCCAGCGTACGACGTGGGCCCATATCCGCCCGAGGAACACCGTAATGTCTCTCTCGGTGGCGCTCTCGTTGATCTGGACTCGGGAGTCGGGGCCGATCCTCAATACCGTCCCATCCGAGTGGAAGCGCACCGTGGCTCGACCCTTTTGCGTGACCACGATGTCGTTCAGCTGCAACGGCATGGACGAGGTGAGCGGTTGCGACGAGCCGAGCCGAATGACGGTCACTCCGCCCCGGAAAGCTTCCAGGGTGGCGAATGCGTCAGCAGTTGGCTGCGCGTTGGCCGCGTCTTGCCAGCCGGGAGCGAAGGAGAGGGTAAGGGTCCACGCCAGAACGCACAAGATTCCAGAGCTCGGTCTTCTCATTGGGGAACGCTACTGTTCTCGCAGAGTTAATTCGGTCCCGCATCGGGAACCGTCGGTATTCACACTTCAATTGTGGGCATATAGCACGACGAACCCCCCCGGGTCCTCCCTTCCTTTACGGGAAGGTGATGCACGATAGCAGAGATCTCTCCCTTTTTCTAGTGAAAAGGTGATTACACTCACAATGCGGTGGTCACCACTCGCCCGACGAAGGGTTTGCCTACTCTCTTAATGAGGGTTTGCCTACTCTCTTAATGAAAGACGGACAATCAAGGAAAATTCATCCGAAAATTCTCCCGGGTCTCCTCACCGCGCATCAGCTACAAACCATCCTGGCTAGTCGAAGAGAACGCTCGCTTCTCCCTGTTTCGCCACGAGCTCGTCCAGATACTTGATAAGCTCATCACGGCGCTCGATGATGCTCTTTACCTGTCCTCCCATGAGGTGCTCTCCCATGGCCGCCTCCAGCGACGGTTGATCCAGGGCGCGGAGCTTTTCGACGATCTTCCGGTCGAACTGGGCTGGAAGCTTGCTTTTGTCCTTCTTGATGTTCTTGTCGCTGATGAATGCCCGAGAATGGTCGATGAGCACGATGTGCCAGCCGGAATCCACGAGAAAATTCTGAGCGTTGCGGTCCTTGTTCATGATGAGAACGTCGAACATCTTCATGGTGGACAGCTGGTGGCTCCACTCGACCGGCCTTTGCGGGGGCTGGTCCTGGACCTCCTTGTATAGCCGGCAGTCGTTGACCCAGTACTGCAGCGACCCCGTACTCTTGTTGATGGACCGCTCGACGGTCGGGGGAACCATGTTCAGACCAAGGATTCTGTCGAGCGTATAGGCCGCGATCTCCGCCTCGTAGCTCTCCCAGAAGCCCCCTTGGCGGCCTCGCTTGATGGGCTTGAACGCGGCGGCGAACTGGACGCCATCCTTCTCGAGGATGACCTTGCTCGGCTTGGTCACGCCCATGCCGACGTCCTCGACCGATACGACGTCGGCATTCGTCAAGAGCTCCTCGACCTCTGCGTTTCGTCCTACCCAATCGATGGGACACTGGTGTGCGGTGTCTTGCGCGCCGGCGACGGTCGCTAGCGCCGCCAATATTGCAACCGATGCCAAGAATCGTTCCTTCACGACTACCCTCCTTGGAGTCTTTCGAGTTTCATCAACTGCAAGACCACGACAACTCTCCCGTCATTCCACCGGAACCGTTGTTTCCACTCTGCGGTCCGAGAGCAGATGCCGAAAGAGCGCCTTCACGATCTCGATATTGTTGGACAGAAGGTCGAAGAGCTCCTCGGCCTCGATCGCGAGCACGAGGGAATCGGTCTGGGCGACGGCGTCCTCGCCTCGGAGACGGCCGCACAGGATCTCGCGCACACCGAACGTCTGGAGCGGCCCAATAGTACGTGATTCGCCTGCCGGCCCGGAAACGCCCACCGCGCCGTGTACGAGGCAGTAGAGAAAATCGGCGGGGCCAGTTCGCGCATAGACTTTTTCGCCGGCGCGGAGCTGGCGCTCTTGAGCAATCGCCGCGATCCGCAAGATCTCATCCGCCCGGCAATAGGAAAACAGATCGCAGCTCTGGAGAAAGACGACCGCTTGGATTCTCGTCAGTTCGGGCAACCTGCGTCAGCCTCCGTATCGAGACGGGGGGTGGGGACTCGCTTGCTCGAGATGTCCCGCCACCCAGCTTGCCGTCTCCCGAACCAGCGGATCCCGAGTCGAGGTGAGCAGCTCCGTGACCCATGGGTGGAGATCGGAGAGCTCCTCGACGTGAACCGCGTAGAGCGCGGCAACGCTCAAAGCCCGCGCGTCGGCGTCGCCATTCTGTCCTTCGTCGAGCAAGCGGCGGAGCGTGTCCGCGAGCGGGGCCACGTCGATGCCGAAATCACGGGCGGCCATGCGGAGCTTTTGTTCGATAGGCAAATCGCCGATGACCGCGAACACGTTATGACGTAGGGGACCGCTCAAGGTGTTCTCCAGGTACTCCAGGGAGTTGGTGCGCAATCGCCGAACGTCGCTCAGGAGACTCCGGTACGCGGCCCACACGTCCTGCGGCTGGTACAGAAGCGCGAGCAGCCCGAAGAGGTTCTCGAGATGCTCTTCCATCCGCTCGGCGAGCATCTGGGCGAGCAGGTTCTGCCCTCGCCAATCGCATCGCGCGAGCGGTCCGTCCAGCTGTGCTCGTGTGAGACGGCCGATGGTGACGAGCTCGACGAGTCGTCCCAGATATCGCCTCGTCTCGGTCTCGACGGCCTCCTCCAGTTGAGCCGAGGCACCCGAACGATGCACCTCGTCCCGGACGATCGCGAGCGCCTCGATGATCTGCGCGCGCAGAAAGCCGTCCTCGGCCTCGGTCAGGGATGACACGAGGGCACGGGCAGCTTGAGAGCCTCCGATCCGCGCCAGGGTCTTGGGCAATGCCCGGCGTACGAAGATCGACTCCTCGCGGTCGCCGAGGAAATGAGCCAGTATGGGAATGGCGTCGTCTCCGAAGCTCACCAGGGCCTCTCGAGCATCGAGCTTGAGGCGACGGTCCGAAAGCAGCGAGACGAGCCGCGGGAGGTACAACGGATTGAAGCCGTCTCGCTCGATCACGCGACGCACGGCGTGAAGCGCCTCCCGGGCAACCCCGGGGTCGGGATCTTCGAGGCCCTGCAGCATCGACGAGACGAACTCCGTTCCTTGGATGGCTCCGATCGCCTTGACGGCTTCGGCTCGGCTCTCCGGTCTCGCATCGAGGAGCATGTCACGGAGCGCCAAACGCGCCTGGTCCTTCATGGACTCGCCGCCGTGGTTGATGAGACACACGACCGCCGCCGCCCGCACCTTGGGGTCGACCTCCTTGAGGCGGGGTAACATGAGCGCACAGGAGTCGACCACGTTGAACTCGGTCAACACCCGGATCGCTTCGGCGCGCACCTCGGGGTTGTCGTCGCCGAGGCGGCGCTCGACCAGGGACGAGGCATCGCGGCGGTCGGCCGCGGCGAGCACTTGCAGGGTCCGCCTTCGCACCTCGGCATCGTCGTGATAGAGCAGGAGTGGGGGTACGAGGTGACCCCGGCCGTTCTTGTCCAGGATGTCGAGGCTGTGGAGCACCTGCCGTGTATCCGCGCTTCCGAGCGAATGGACGAGCAACTCGACCGTGCGGACGTCGGCGAGGTTGATGGAGACGACGTCGTCGAGCGTGCGATCCTTAAGGCTGTCTCGAAACGAGCCCACATAGGTTCGGTAGGTGGCTCCGGCCACGACGAGCCAGAGTCCCACGAGGACGAGCGATATGAAACCCGTTTGCACCGGATCGATGAGGCCGAAGCTCACCGGCAGCAGGATGAGTGCCGCCACACCTTCCGCGCTCCGGAGTAGGACGACGTCGATGTAACCCTTGGCTTTCATCCGAATGGCGGAGGGTACGGGAAAGAAAAGGAGCTCGCGTGTCGCCTGGTCGATCGAGTAGCGGACTCCTCCCTCGCCCACTTTGAGCGCCAACACCGCGGCGATGATCAGCTCCGGAGCAAATCCAGCGCAGAAGAGCATCACGAGAGTGCCGGCCGCGATGGTCGCCGGGAGAATCCGCATCGCAACGCCGACTCCGAGGAGGGAGTGGACTCTCGAAGTGAAAAAGACCTGAACGACGAGCGCGAGCAGGCTCACGACGCTGAGGAAGTTGCCGAACCGGGCGGTGCGGTCGCCCAGCGAAAAGGTCGACTGTTCGACGGCCCAGTTGAACTGGAGATCCACGATTTGGGCCACGACCACACTCAGGAGCAGGATGAGACTGATGAGCCGCAGGTGCGGCGAGCGCAAGAGCACCGCCAGGCCGCCTCGGGACAAGTCTGTCTTCTGGCGGTGCGATGCCGGTGATTCCGGATGGTCGGAAAAGGCGCCCTGGCGGGGGAATCGAAAGGCGATGACGGCGCCCGTCACCATGAGGGCCGCGGCGACCAGAAGCGTGTTGCGCGTTCCGACGAATCCGGTCGCGAGCCGCGCGATTTGTCCTCCGGCGATACCCCCGAGAAGGCCCCCGGCACCGACGAGCCCGAACAGTCGTTTGGCCTGACGGGCATCGAGAACGTCGGTCGCAAAGGACCAGAACTGGCTGACGAGCACGACGAAAACGATCGCCGCCCAGACGTAGAACAGGACGGGAACCCACGAGAAGGCCTGCCCGTACAGCCACCAGAACACGGCGGTTGTCAGCGCGACCGCGATCTGGGTCAAAGCGATGAGCGTTTGCCGAGACAGCCGGCCGGTAGAGCGCACATAGAGCTCGAGCACCGGGTAGGAGCAAACGGCTACGAGGAGATAGACCCATGGAAGGCTCGTCGCACCGTAGGTATCCACGAACGTCGCTTGCCGAATGGACTTGGCGATGTACTGGAAAGCGATTACGAGGAAGAGGCTCCCGGCGAGAAGGATTGTGAGACGCCTCTCCTCCGGCCTTACGTCGACTCCGAGCCGAGCGAGGCTCTTGCCCAAAGTTGGATACCTTTCTGAGGACCTGCCCTTGCCCGTCACGCACAAAACGCCGCGGCGAGCGAAGCGACGCGAACGATTCTAGCGGTCGTCCCCCCCCGACGCAACAGGTTGTTCGCTTCCGAGGTGACTCTCGTGGAAATGCTATAGTCGGCGGTGTCGCGAGCCCTGTCGGCGAACGCCCTCCAATACACTTATCCTGGCGGCAAGACGCCAGTTCTTCGAGGTCTGAGCTTCGAGATCGAAAAGGGCGAGGTCTTCGGTTTTCTTGGGCCGAATGGCTCGGGCAAGAGTACGACGCAGAAACTCCTTACCCGAATCCTAACCGGCTATCAGGGGGTGGTCGAAGTCTTCGGCCGGGACCTTCGGGAGCACGACAACACCTATTACAACTGGGTCGGTGTTTGTTTCGAGTTTCCCAACCTCTACGGGAAGCTCACCGCCGAAGAGAACCTTGATTTTTATCGCCGCTTCTTCGATGGGCCCACGGAAGACCCTCGGGACGTGCTGAGACGGCTCGACTTGCCGGTGGGCGACCCGCGAACCGTGGGCCACTATTCGAAGGGGATGAGAATGCGTTTGGTTCTCGCGCGATCCCTTCTCAATCGTCCGCGGCTCTGGTTTCTCGACGAGCCCACCACGGGTCAGGACCCGCAGCACGCGGTGCTCATCCGCAAGCTCATCCGCGAGCGGGCGGAAGCGGGAACGACGATTTTCTTGACGACGCACGATATGACCGTGGCCGATGAGCTATGCGACCGCGTGGCTTTTCTCGTCGACGGTCGGATCGTGGCACTCGATTCTCCGCGGGATCTCAAGCTGCGCCACGCACAAAAGCTCGTCCGCGTCGAATATCGAGTGGGAAACGAGGCACAGAGGCGGGATTTTCGCCTTTCGGATGAACGGGAGAAGAAGGAGTTTCTCTCAGTCGTCGATCGTCATCCGATTGAGACGATCCACACTCTCGAGCCCTCTCTGGAAAACGTCTTCCTGAAGCTGACGGGCAGGAGCCTCGACTGATGCGCCTACTGAACGCTACGCGCCTGCTCCTCACCGTCCAGAGGCGGGCCGGCTTCCTTCACGTTTATCTCGGCGTCACCCTGGCGACAGTCATCGCCGTGCGAGGGCTCCTTCCCGAATCATGGCGTGCCTTCGCCGTTCCCGTGGCGCTTCTGGGGGAGTACGGAACGATGAGTGTGTTCATGGTGGCAGCCCTGCGCTACCTCGAGCGCATCGAAGGAAGTGCCGCAGCCTTGATCGTGACGCCGTTGACGCATCGCGAGCACGTGGCGGCCATGATTCTCTCGTCCGCGATCGTGGCGACGCCCGCGGGGCTTTTGGTGCACGCCGGCATCCTGGGACTGGATGTCCGCACGCTCCTGCTGGTCCTGCCGTTGTTCGTGACCGCTTGGCTCGCCGGCGCCGTCGGCCTGATTCTCGCGTCTCGCCACGCGGAGTTCACCCGCTTTCTCATGGGCTCGATCCCGGTTGTCACGATCTTCTCGCTCCCGTTCCTGTCGTTTTTCGACCTGACTCCGCGCTACACCTTTGTTTGGCTTCCCTGGGACGCCGCCCTTTTCTCGTTCGAGAATCTCGCCCGGACGACTCCCGAGGCGGCCCCCTACGTGCTCCGTCTCCTCGAGCTCCTGGTGTTCGGAACGGCAGCCTTTCTCTGGGCCGAGCGTGTTTTTCACGCGCGTTTGTTCGAAGGGGCCGAGGCTGCATGAGAGCTGTCGCCGCACTCCTGCGCAAGGACGTTCGGATCGTCTACCGCGACAGCTTGCTCGTGTTTCTGCCGCTTTACGCTTTGATCCTGGCTCTTGTGATGCGGCTTGGTGTTCCCTTATTGCCGGTCGACGACCTCGGGCTCTACCTCGCTCCCGCCGTCGTCCA
>DASPGQ010000276.1 GCA_035620555.1 Vicinamibacteria bacterium | reverse complement strand
CCGCCGACGTCGTTCGGGAGGACGCCGCCGCTAGAGAGCCTTCTTTAGAGAGCTTCGCTGGCAGGCTGATGAAAAAGTACAATCCAGCCTGCGCGAGCCCGGCGCGCTTGCCGCGCCGTAAGCAGCCCGAGCCGTGGCGGCACGATCAATTACGGGTCCCGCCACGGCATTGAGCACTCTAGAGACCTTCAGGGCGCTGGGGGAGCCAGATCTCGGGAAGTCACTTGCTCAGAACGGCGAGAACGTCGTCCTCACGAAGAATCAGGTACTCGGTCCCCTCGATCTTGACTTCGGTCCCGGCGTATTTCCCGAACAGAACGCGGTCGCCCTTTTTTACCTCGAGCGCAACCCGGGTGCCGTCGTCGAGGATCTTGCCGTTGCCCACGGCGGTGACTTTTCCTTTTTGGGGCTTCTCTTTGGCGGTGTCGGGGATGATGATTCCACCTCCGGACTTCTCCTCGGCGTCATCGATACGCGTCACGAGGATACGATCATGAAGGGGGCGGACGTTCATAGCAGCTTCTCCTTTCCAATTCACGAATATAGTAACGAGCCTCGAGCGGTGTCAAGATACGTGGGGTGCCACCGGACGTCCAGCGTTCAGCTCCGCGAGCTTCTTGCTGAGCGTGTTGCGGTGGATACGTAGCACTTTCGCCGCCCGCGAGAGATTCCCTCTTTCGCGCTCCATGATGCTGGTCAGGAATCTCTTTTCGAACTCCCGTCTCGCTTCGGGAAATCGAATCCCGCTCTCGATCATCTCTCGAACGAGATCGTCGAGTTTGACGTTCAGACTCGGCTTTCCGTTTCTCGACGCTCGAGCTTGAGTACTCCGCATGGCTCAGAGCTCGCTGAGACCGGTGAGGGTCCGATAAGCTTCCAGGTAGCGCTCGCGAGTCCCACGAACGACGTACGGAGGAAGCTGGGGCCCCGGCGGTCTTTTGTCCCAAGCCACCGTCTCCAGGTACTCGCGCACGAATTGCTTGTCATAGCTCGGCTGTTCACGTCCCGGGGCGTAAGAGGATCGCGGCCAGAACCGCGACGAATCGGGGGTAAGTACTTCGTCGATGAGAAACACTTCACCGGTGTCCGGATCGCGCCCGAACTCGAACTTCGTGTCGGCGATGATGATGCCTTTGGACTCCGCTTCTCGACTCCCTAGCAAATAGAGCCGCAGGGAAACGTCCTTGAGGCGTTGGGTGAGCTCCGGCCCGATGCGCTCCGCCATCACCGCTTCGCTCGTGTTCTCGTCATGACCCGACTGGGCTTTGGTGGCCGGGGTGAAGAGCGGGGACTCGAGTTTTTCGGCCATCTTCAGTCCCGGGGGCAGAGGAATGCCACAGACGCTTCCCCGCTCGAGATACTCCTTCCAACCCGATCCGTAAAGATAGCCGCGCACCACACACTCGAAGGGAATGGGATCGAGGTTGCGGACGATCATGGACCTCGAGCGGAGCTCGTCGGCGAAAACCGCCAAGGAGGGGGGAAAGTCGGAAACGTCTCTGCAAATAACGTGATTGGGGACGATGGCGCGAGTACGATCGAACCAATACAAGGAAAGGCAATTGAGAACCTTGCCCTTGTCGGGAATACCGTTGGGTAACACCACGTCGAAGGCTGATACGCGGTCGGTAGTAATCATCAGCAGGTTTCCATTGACCTGATAGACGTCACGAACTTTTCCGCGTGATCTCAGCGGGATCCCCGGAAGCTGCGTATCGGTTATGACTTTCGTGCTCACGACGGGAGTTTCCCTCCTTTGTCGGAACGGCGGTGTGATCGGCGCCGAGGGAGTCGTCTCCGCTCGCCCATCGCCGAGCGGATTGTTTGACCCCGAGCTTCCCCTCGTCCTTGGTGAAAGCGGTGCGTATTGTAGGGAAGCCACGGTTCGTGGTCAAGCTCAATCGTCGGTAGGGCTCACCCTGTTTTCGATCCCAATCTCCAGTTTCCCCGTATTCCCCTTTTCACACAGAGGCGACAGAAGAATCCCGGATCGGGGCTCACTGCCCCGTTGCTCTCAACTGAATGTCTCCATAATTCGTGATGAGCGTGACCGCCCGTCCACCCGAACCGATCCGGCCGGTCCAGCGACGCTCGGCACCGACCGGCTCGCCCTCTATCTCCACACCGGGAAAGGCGCTTCGGAGCTCGCCGTCACGGGTGCTGAAATCGAATACCGCAGAAGTCGTCATCGGAAGGGCGAGATCGATGTCTCCATAGCTCGTTTCGAGCCGGACGTTGCCCGAGAGATCGGTCGTGTCGGCTCGGATCTCCCCGTGGTTCGATCGAACAGTCAGGTCCGAGGAGAACTCCGACACACGGACATCGTTGGGGGCACCCTCGATGATCGCCGGGCCCGCGATCTCGGTTACGCTCACGTCCGCCCGCGCCGCGTTGATTTTGAGGGATCCTCCAATACGTTGCAACGTAATCGGTCGGTCTCCGACCTCGACGGTGACGTCACCAGCCACCGAGGAAGCCCTGAGAGTCGTCCGCTGAGCCCGAACTTCGAGGCTCGAGGAGAGATCGCGCAAGTGCAATTCGCCGCGTCGGGTGTCGACTCGCACCGGACCCCGTGCCGATTCGATCGAGACGTCGGCGTCATTGGCCTCGAGGTCGATGCTTCCCGAAGCTCGTCGAACGCGAAGGCCTCCGTGACGAACGTAGAGCTTGGCGTTGCCGGCGATGTCGTCGGCAACGAGATCGGCGCTCGACGTGCTCGCATCGAGATCCCCGGCAACACGGAGCGCCACGATGTCCCCGTTACGCGTAGACGCTTCGACTGACCCGGAAACGTCCTCGAGGCGAATCGATGAGCGGTTCGTCCGCGCGTTCACGTCGCCGGAGATTCGCCGCACTTCGATTGGGCCCTCGCGAGTCGTGAGATCGGCAGATGCGTCCATATCGTGGACGGTGATCGAGCCTCCACGACGGTTTCGGACGTCGAGCGTGATGCTCCGTGGCAGACGAATCATAAGCTCGGTCTCGACGAAACGTCCCTGGGGCGCGACGACCGACAGGCGATGTCCGTTTTCGTGCGGAGCGAGCTCGAGCTGGATTTCGTCGGCCGCGCGCCGAGCCTCGCTTTCGCCTAAGTCGTGGATGTACTTGGTGACCATCACCTGGAGCCGGTTGTCGTTCCACCCGGAGATGCGAACGTTTCCGCGCTGGTTCTCGACGAAAAGCGCGCTCCCGGGAGTCAGGGGATAACTCTGTTCATCCACGAACTCCCGCCGAGGACCGAGAAACTCCGGCCCGAATACCTCAGCCAGCCCGCTCCAATCGGCCCCTTCGGCCAGGTGGTTCATCGCGCGACGAGTCGCCGTAAGACCCAGCCCCGCCAGCACGACCACGACCAGCACCGCGACTTCGAGACCGCTGACCCGGGAGCGCTCGGGAGTCATGAAGCGCTTGGAGATCTTGACGACACCCCAGATGACGAGAACGAGGGGCCAGTAATCTACGAGCCACTCGAGCGTCCGCGCGGCGCCTCGAAGAAACGAGATCCCGAATAGATTTACGGCGAGAAAGAAGCTGCCGGTGGCGATGAGGAGCAACCCGCTGGCCACGGCACAACCGCTTCTCCTGCCCTTCGGGGGAGCAGCATCCCCTTCAGGCATTCTCGGTCTCGGCGTCGCCGCCATCGGTCTCGACCGGCGGGGGCGGGGCTTCGAATGAACTATCGCTTCTTGTTTCCAGCCCGGGGGAGGTCGGTTTTCTCGTCAGGATATAGATTCCGAGAGCGATCAGCACCACCGGCCAGTAGTCCCAAATGAAATCGAAGTCGATGATGTCGGCGTTGTGCAGTGTGAACAGCACTCCGAGCACGATCAAGGTCACTCCCCACCACTTGGAGAGGGCGGCGCTCGGCGGATCGGCCGGTGCCTTTCCCGTCTCGAGGGCACGGTTGTAATCCATCGCCGCCCGGTAAGCGTCCAGCATCGCGTAGAGCCAGACGAAAGGTATGAGGATTCCGAAAGTGCCCGACCGGCCCGCGATGTGGATCGCACTGGCGGCGAGTAGGATGAGAGCCATCCCTTTCGTGCCTTGGCCGATATAGACGTGGCCGATTCCAGGTAGTAGGGACAGCCAGAGTGCAGCCGATGGAGAGCGCTTCATACAAGACTCCTTCTATCCAGGTCGTTGGAAGCCGAGTGAACGACGGACTCGTGAGTGGCGCTCGAGCTCTCCCCCTCGGGACTCGTCTTACGTCGTGCTTCCTCCAGATCCCTGAGCTTTTCGCCGAGCCGATCGATGCGATCTTCGAAGGCCACTCCCATGGTGATTCGCAGCACGTTGAGCTCATCGATCCAACGCCCCGTCTCGTGGTAGGTGCGTACGCCAAAGCTATAGAACTTGTGTGCGCTTTGTGATACCTCTCGCGACAGCTCGGAGAAGGCGTCGGGAGGCCGCCAGAGAACGACCGCGGCGAAGATCGCAGCCGCCGCTATCCAGCTCGCTGCCGGCGGGAGCCAGTAGTTTGGCTCGCTCCCCAGCTGGAGGAGCGACGGTCTGGTACGGAGGAGAACGGTTTCGGTTAGTGATTCAGGCGGCTCGGCCTCGCTGTCGAGACGGAGCGCGGCAACCACTTCACCGACGGCGGCCGTCAGGGCTCGGCATTCCCCGCACCCGCTCAGATGAGAGCGCATCTCGCGTTCGAGGATGGGCGGAAGCTCGTTCTCGACGAGATCCGAGATCAACTCGAGCGAGCGATTGCAGTTCATAGATCTTCTCCACTTCTGCCGAGGCTCGAGCTCCATTCTCCGCGCCGTCTCTGGAGAGTTCGCGCGAGCTCGATCCGACCTCGATTGATTCGGGATTTGACCGTGCCGAGCGGGATCGCGAGGGCTTCGGACATTTCCTCGTAGCTCATTCCCTGCAGGTCCCGGAGGATAACAGCCTGCGACAACTCGTTGGGCAAGCGGTCGAGCATGGTTCGGAGCCATCGCGAAAGGTCTCTTGACTCGAGCGCACGGTACGGGTCGGTTCTACCCGATTGATCGCCGGCGGAGAGCAGGATTGCCTCGGCCTCCTCGCCGTCGCGGACCAGGTCCCGCTCGCGGCGACGACGACGGTAGTGGTCGATTGCATAGTTGCGAGCCACGCGCTGGATCCATCCCGGGAGACTACCCGAGCTGTCGAAACTCTTGAGCGCGGAAAGAAGGTGCAAGAAGATCTCTTGCGTAAGCTCCTCGGCCTCGTCCGATCTTCCGGTGAATTGAAACGCAATGTGCCAAATCTTTCTCTGGAACCGCTGAACAAGAGCTTTCCAGGCAGCCTCTTCGCCCCGGGCGCAACGATCAGCCAGCTCGGAGTCCGTCAGGACCGTGCCTCTTGCCTCCACTTAGCCTGCACCGTGCTCGTTCATGGCTCAGGAGCCGCCGGGGCGGCCAAGGTGACGCTGCAGGCGAGTCATTCGGGAACGGCTCCGCGGCGAGCCCCGTTTCGCGCTCTCGCTCCAAGCTCGACCCCAGGAACGAAGTAGTTGAGTCGAAAGTTCCACCAATCCAAACGTCGAGTCCTTCTCGGGCCCGCGGCGGATTCCGCTAAGTGTCCACCATGGTTGACTTTCTGTGGCCATTCTAGTAAATCTTGAGACCCGAAGGTAGGCCGGACTCCGCGAAATTCTCGTGCGGAGCCCAGAGCAGGCCCGATGAAGGAAACCGCGAACCCACAGTTCGAACCATTCCCACTTTTCCGTGCCGAGAAAGAGGCTCTCGTCGCCCACGCTGCAGACGCTGGTCATTCTGTTGTTTACCGGCCTGCTTTTGTGGCTGTTTTTTCGAGGCTCCGACATCGATTCGATCCGACTCGCCCTCGCGAGCGCCGACGTGACGCTGATCATCCTCGCCGTCCTCGCCACGATGACGACTTATCTCATCCGCGCCCTGCGATGGCAGGTGCTTCTAGCGCCTCTCGGTCACGCGGGACTCGGCAATTGCTTCATCACGACTGTTATCGGATTCATGGTCAACTTCCTCGTGCCGTCGGGACGAGTCGGAGAGATCGCGCGTCCCTATCTTCTGGCGCGTCGTGAAGAGCTCTCGGTATCGAGCGCTTTTGCGACCGTCCTTCTCGAGCGTCTTCTGGACCTGGTGACGGTGACGACGCTGGTAGGGGCTTGGCTCCTTGTTTCCGACCTTCCTACGAGAAACGGGGACGCCATGTCCGGCTTGTCCGCCGGAGGCGCCCTCGGACTCCTGGCGGCGTTGTTGATGCTTTCGATGTTGTTCTGGTCTTGTCGGCATCCGGAAGCGTCGCTCGGTGGGGCTCGCCGGCTCCTCTCCGTCTTCCCCGAGTCCATCGCGTCACCGGTGCTGCGCTTCTTCGCGACCTTCGTCTCCGGGCTGGCCGTTCTCATGGACCCGGGACGTCTGCTCAAGGCTTGCGCTTATTCCATCGCCTTGTGGCTCAACATCTGTTTGGGTTTCTGGTTGGGGTCGCGGGCGTTGAGCGTGGAATTTGGGTACTTCGACACCTTTCCGGTGATCGGCTTCCTGACGATCGGTGTCGCGGCTCCAACTCCAGGTGGCATCGGCGGCTACCATTACATGTGTGCGCTGGCCCTGAGTCTGTTGTTCGGCACCGAGGCCAGTGTCGCGCGCGCCGTGGCCCTGGTGAATCACGCCATTGCCTTCGTACCGGTTACACTGCTCGGAATCGTATTGTTTACCAGCAGGGCGGGTGGAGGACTCAGCCTCCACGAGGTAAGGACGCTGAAACATTCCTTCGAGAACAGGAGAAACGAGCATTGAAGTGTCCCTTTTGCGGCCACGTGGCCGACAAGGTGGTCGATTCGCGGGAGAGCAAAGAGGGTGAGGCCATTCGTCGTCGTCGCCAGTGTCTGAAATGTGAACGGCGTTTCACCAGCTACGAAAGGATCGATCGAATCGACTACCGCGTAGTCAAGAAGGATGGGCGGCGCGAGCGGTTCGATCGGGAGAAGCTGCTCGGCGGGATCCTCAAAGCCTGCGAGAAGCGAGCGGTTCCTGTAACCCGGCTGGAGGCAATCGTGGACCGCGTCGAGCACCGGCTTCACGACAGCCCCGACAAGGAAGTGACCACCAACGAGATTGGCGAGTTCGTCATGTCCGAGCTCAAGGGACTGGATCAGGTCGCCTACGTAAGATTCGCCTCGGTCTACCGCGACTTCAAGGACGCGAACGAGTTCGTCGAGACCATTCGCTCGCTTCTCGGGAGACACGACCTCACCGTGGGGAGCGAATGATCGCGTGACGGAGAGCGCGGGGGTACGAATCGACCGAGCACCGATTCTCATCGGACTGATGATGGTATCTCTGCTGCTGACCCCGCTCCCCGCCGGAGCGGCGGAGATCAAAGATCTCGTTCCCGTCGTGCGGGGCGAGCGGATCTTCGTGAGCTTCCGCCTCGACGAGGCATTTACCGAGGAGATCGAGCACGCCATTGCCACCGGGCTCGAGGTCAGCTTTCGCTACAATGTGCAGTTGAAGAGGGTGCGCGGCATCTGGTTCGATCGCGAGATCGCCGCTCGGCAGATAATCACGACCGTGGCTTACGACAATCTGACGAAGCGTTACAGCCTCACGAGGGAGATCGATGGTGAGATAGACGCCACTGACGTCGCGTCCGACGCGGAAACCATGAGGCGGTTCATGACCAGGTTCGACTCGCTGGGAATGTTCGACGTGTCGCTGATGGAGCCGAACGAGGAGCACTATCTACGTGTCAATGGCGTGATTCGAGAGCGAAACCTCTTGCTGCTCATCCCATGGGACGTCGGCGCTGGTTGGAAAGAGGCGCACTTCACCTACGTGCGGTAACCATGACGGATTCGTCTTCCAAGCTCGAGTTCAAGGACAACGT
>DASPGQ010000275.1 GCA_035620555.1 Vicinamibacteria bacterium | reverse complement strand
CGGCGTATGCGGCGACTCCTCGAGAGCGAACACCGTGTTGTACACCTCGACCCCGGTGCTGTCGTGCGTGATCGGCCCGCCCGCGTAGTCCTGATGCTCGGCATTGTCGGTGGTCAGATCCGGGCTGATGACGGTCCAGCTCTGACCGTGGTCTCGCGACATGTGTACGACCTGGGAGGCGTGATAGAGGATGTCGGGATCGTGCGGTGAAAGCCGGATCGGCGCGTTCCACTGGAAGCGATACTTCAGGTCACGAGCTGCCTGACCGAGCTGCAGCTGCGGATAGTGCAGGATCTGGCGCGTCTCTCCCGTCTTCCGATTCACCCGCGTGATGCTCCCTCCATAGCAGCCGGCATAGATGATGTCGGGATCGCGGGGATCGACGGCGATGTGGCCGCTCTCGCAGCCACCGACCGAATACCAGTCGGGAACCACCTCCCGGAAGCCCGAGCCGCCGCGATTGGGAACCGAGATCGTGCTGTTGTCCTGCTGCGAGCCGTACAGGCGATAGGGCCACTGCTCGTCCACGAAGACGCGATAGATCTCCGACGTCGGTTGATTGTATTGCTGGGACCAGGATTCGCCGCCGTCGAACGACACGTTCGCGCCCCCGTCGTTAGCGTTGATCATGGTGAGGGGGTTCTCGGGGTTGATCCACAGATCGTGGTTGTCGCCGTGGGGCACCTCGATCCTCTGGCCGAACGACTTGCCGCCGTCGATGGATTTGTAGAAGCCCGTGTTGAGCGCGTAGACCGTGTTCTCGTCCTTCGGGTCGGCGAAGATATGAATGTAGTACCAGGGCCGCTGCCTGAGATTCGCCTCACCGTTGATGCGCGTCCAGCTGTCGCCGCCGTCGTCGGAGCGGTAGACCCCGCCCTTCTCCCCTTCCGCCTCCAGCAGCACCCATACGCGGTTTCCATTCGCAGGAGACACGCTGACGCTCGTTTTCCCGACGAGTCCTTGGGGAAGGCCGCCTTCGAGCTTCGTCCAGTTATCGCCCCCGTCCGTGCTCCGGTAGATGCCGCCGTCCTCGCTTCCGGAGATCATCGTCCAGGGCTTTCGCTCCGCGCGCCACGCACCGGCAAAGAGGATGCGCGGGTTCGAAGAGCTCATCGACAGATCGACCACCCCGGTACGGTCGCTGATGAAGAGCACCTTCTCCCAGCTCGCCCCGCCATCGGTCGACCGAAAGACGCCTCGTTCCTCGTTGGGACCGAAGATATGCCCGAGCGCCGCGACGTAGACGCGATCGGGGTCGGTCGGATGGACGCGAATCTTTCCGATCTGACCCGCATCTCCGAGACCGATGTGCTTCCAGGTCTTGCCAGCATCGGTCGACTTGTAGACGCCGTCGCCGACGGAGATGTTCCCCCGCGGGCAGGCGGAGCCCGTTCCGACGTAGATGACGTTGGGATCCGACGGCGCCACGGCGATAGCCCCGACCGAGCCAACCCCGAGAAACCCGTCGGTGACGTTCTTCCAGGTGTTTCCCGCATCCGACGTCTTGAACACTCCTCCGCCCGTGCCGCCGAAGTAGTACACGAGCGGTTGTCCCGGCACACCCGTCACCGCCGTCGATCGACCGCCGCGCGAGAACTCCACGCCTCGATACTTCATCGCCTCGAACAAGGTGGGATCGACGGTTACGTTAGCTTCGTTGACCTCGTAATCGCGGTAGCTTCCCTGAGCGAGAACGAGCCCCGCGGAGGACAGTGTGATCAAAGCCGAGATCGGACCGATTAGCTTCATGGCGACACTCCAATCGAAATCGTCGTGCGATCGTAGTGCTAAGGGCTCGGGTCAGGCAAACGGAGCACGGTGGTCGCGGAGGCTTTCCCTTCGGACAGCACGATCAGGTAGAGACGATCGTATTCGTCGTCGGAAATGGGGGGACCGGGCTCGCCGCCGAGAAGCGCGACGACCTGAGGCGTCGTGTTGCTGTGTCCCACGATCAGCGCCGTTCGGGGCGTGGCCTCGAGGCGCGCGACCAGCTCGTCGAGATCGTCGTAAATCTCGATTTCCGCTTCCATCTCCTCCGCCACCGGACGGGCGGTCTCGCGGGTGCGGATGAAGTCGGTGCTGTAAACGGCCTCGATTCCAGCGTCTTGCAACAGCGCCGCGAGCATGCGAGCCCGGGCGCGCCCCTCCTCGGTCAGATCGGGATCCCGGCTGTCGTCCACTTTTTCCGCATGTCTGACGAGAAAGACGACGGAATCAGGCCCGGGCGAGCACCCCAGAACCAGACAGACGAGCGAAGCACCTAGCAGAAGCAACCTGTTCACCTTCACACCTCTCTAAAACTGAGGACGTCAGCGATGGTTCTGGCGCTCGCGGCGATCATGACCAGGCGGTCGAAGCCGAGCGCGACGCCGGAGCATTCGGGAAAACCCGCCTCCATTGCCTGGAGAAGGAGGTCGTCGATCGGGGGCAGGTGACGGCCGAGCTCCTCTCGACGCCTCCGGTTGGCGACGAAACGATGCCGTTGCTCGATGGCGTCGGTCAGCTCCCCGTAACCGTTCGCGAGCTCCAGACCGCGGAAATACAGCTCGAAGCGGTCGGCAACCGGCTGCCTGCCGCCGCGGACGCGCGCGTTTGCCGCGAGCTCGACGGGGTAGTCGAAGATGAGTAAGGGGACCTCGCCGCCAATCTTGGGCTCAATGGCTTCGGCCATCAAGAGGTCGAGCCAGTCAGCTCGATCGAGCCCCGACGCGTCAATGGAGGGAAGACCGAGATCCCAATAGGTTCTCTCGAGAACCGCCGGCGAAGCACTATGGGGATCGACGCCCAGATGCCGCGCGAAGATCGCCGCATAGGACTCACGCTCGGCGGGCCGGCATCCCAGCACGTGCTCGACAAAACCGGAGACCTCGTCCATGAGACTGGAGGTGTCGAGACCCGGCCGGTACCATTCGACCAGGGTGAACTCTCGATGGTGCCGCGCCCCGGACTCGCCGCTTCGAAAGGCCTTGCCGATTTGATAGATGGGCCCCGAGCCCGCGGCGACGAGACGCTTCATCGCGTGCTCCGGAGAGGTCTGGAGGTAGAGCGTCTCGCCCTCGATCGGAACCCGCAGACTCTCGACGTGCGGCTCGAGCGTCGTGATACGCCCGAGAAGCGGGGTTTCGACCTCCAGGATGCCTCGGTCAGCGAAGAAATCGCGAATCCGAGCCAAAAGGCGCGCTCGCAGTCGGAGAGCGGCCAGGCAAGCCTCGGGCTTCCAGTCGCTCACTCCTTGGCACGGCCCACGTACGCCCCGGTGCGCGTGTCGAGCTTGAGCTTCTCGCCGACGTCGATGAAGAGAGGAACCCGAACCACGGCACCGGTTTCGAGCGTCGCCGATTTCGCGCCGGTGCCGGCGGTGTCGCCCCGAATCCCCGGCTCGGTCTCCACGACTTCGAGCTCCACGAACATCGGAGGAGTCACCTGGATGATGCTGTTGTTATGGAGCGTAACCGCGCACTCGGCCTCTTCCTTCAGCCACTTCGCCGCATCGCCCACCGATGACGAGTCCGCTTGATACTGCTCATAGGTACTCGGGTCCATGAAGTGCCAGTGCTCGCCGTCGTTGTAGAGGTACTGCATGCTCGTCTCGACGACGTCGGCGCCTTCGACGGTCTCGCCCGACTTGAAAGTCCTCTCGAGAACCCGCCCAGTCTTGAAGTTCCGGTACCTTACCCGAGTGAAGGCCTGCCCCTTGCCGGGCTTCACGAACTCCGATTCGATGATCACGCAGGGGTCGCCGTCCAGCGTAATCTTGAGCCCGGATCGGAATTGATTGGTGCCGTACGTCGTTGCCATTGCCTGAAATTGTCCTTTCGTCCGGACGACATCTTAGCGCCGATCGAGACGAAGCTCCACAGGGTAGCCGGGGTGCTTGATGAGTCGGGAAGCGCTCCCCAAAAAAGCAAGAACGCAGAGCCTCCTTGACATTCGACAAGAAAGCGGACTACACCATAGAAGGACAATGGACGTTCTCGTCCAGGAGTCAACGATTCATGCCTAACGAGAGAACCGATCTGCTCCAGGGAACGCTCGACATGCTGATCCTCAAAACCCTCTCACTCGAGCCCCAGCACGGGTGGGGAATCTCCCAGAGGATTCAACAGATATCCCGTGACGTCTTGCAGGTGTACCAGGGCTCCCTCTATCCCGCGCTCCATCGTCTCGAGCTCGCGGGGTGGATCACGTCGGAGTGGGGCGCTTCGGACAACAACCGCCGTGCGAAGTTCTACAAGCTGACCGCAGCCGGCCGCCGCCAGCTCAAAGAGGAACGACAGAACTGGGAGCGGCTTTCCGACGCCATCACCCGCATCCTGCAAACGAGCTGACCCGGTGCTCCGCAGGCTGCGCCTCGCCGTCGCCCGCGTCTCTTCGCTTCTCGAGCGTGGGCGTTTCGAAAGCGATCTCGACGACGAGCTCCGTTTCCATCTCGAGATGGAAACGGAGAAGAACCTGAAGCTCGGAATGCGCTTCGAGGAGGCGCGGGCCTGCGCCGTTCGCTCGTTCGGTGGAGTGGTTCGAGTCAAAGACGAGGTCAGGTCCTTGCGCGGCTACGATCGCCTCGACGCGCTCTGGCAGGACCTCCGCTACGGAGCGCGTGCTCTCCTACAAAGCCCGGGCTTTGCCGGAGCGGTGGTTCTGACGCTCGGGCTCGGAATCGGCGCGAACACAGCCATCTTCAGCGTGGTCTACGGGATCATCGTCAAGCCGCTCCCCTATGGCGCTGGGGGCCGGCTGGTCGCGCTCGACCGGCGAGCCCCCGGTCTGAAGCTCGATTCGCTACCGTTCTCCGTTCGTGAGATCGACGAGCTCCGGGAAAAGTCCAACACGCTCGCGTCCATCGCCGAGTACCATACGATGCCGTTCATCCTCCTGGGAGCGGGCGAGCCCGAGCGCGTACAGACCGGGGTCGTGTCGGCGAGCTACTTCGAGGTCCTCTCGGTGACTCCCTTGCTCGGGCGCGGCTTCGTTCCCGCCGACGAATCTCCCGGCGCCGAGCCAGTCCTGCTGCTCACTCACGATTACTGGCGCGAGCGGCACGCATCGGACCCCGAGGTGGTCGGGCGCCTGTTCGAGATGAACGACCGAGTGCATCGGGTCGTCGGCGTTCTGCCTCCCCTTCCGCGATATCCGGACGAGAACGACGTCTTCATGCCGATCTCCGCCTGCCCTTTTCGATCCAACGAGAATTTTGTCGCGGATCGAATGGACCGCATGATGAGTGTCCTCGCAAGAATGAAATCGAACGTGACGCTCGCGGAGGTTCGACGCGACCTCGCCGCGATCGCCGCGGAACAGCGACGGGCGAATCCTCTCGCCTACCCGGATTCTCGGGGACACGCGATCGAGGCAAGGCTTCTGAAAGACGAGCTGACGCTACGAGCGAGGCCGACGTTTCTCCTGCTTCTCGCAACCGCGGGCTTCGTTCTGCTCATCGCCTGCGCCAACGTGGCGAACATCCACCTCTCACGCCTTTTGAGGAGAAAAGCCGAGCTCGACCTGCGCTCGGCAATCGGGGCGAGCCGGGGACGGATCGTCTGCCAGCTGTTGGCGGAGAGCACGATGCTGTCTCTCGCCGGAGGTGCGCTCGGCGTCGTTCTCGCCTGGCTCGGCCTGGATCTCCTCGTGGGTTTCGCCTCTCGTCTCAGCCCGCGAGCTTCCGAGATCGGGCTCGATGGTAACGTCCTGTCGTTCGCGCTCGCGCTTTCTTTCGCTACCGGGGCTGCATCGGGCGTGTTGCCTGCTCTCGCGATCCGACCCCCGCGGCAGGACCGATCGAGCACGACCGTCCATCGAGCACGGACCCTGCGTGCCATTCTCGTGGTAGCCGAGCTTGCGCTGTCGCTCACTCTGCTCGTCGGCGCGGGCTTGATGCTGCGAAGCCTGGCCAGCCTCGAACGCGTGGACGCCGGCTATCGTCCCCAGAGAGTTCTGGGGATGCTGCTCGACCTGGACTGGTCTCGCTATGACCGCGACCGCATCCGTGATTTCCACCGCAGCCTGCTCGACCGAGTCAGCGAGCACGCCGGTGTCGTCAGCGTCGCGGTCGGTCGAACGGTCCCTCTCGATTCGACCGGTGAACCCGCGACCACGCTCGTCAACGTAGAAGGATGCCGGCACGATCGAGGCGGAGTCGAGCCGATGGTGGACGTCCACTCCGTGAGTGAGGGCTACTTCGAGACCATCGGCGCTCCCCTGGTCCTGGGACGAGGCTTCTCGCGTGACGACGACAACACCGCCCCTCTGGTCGCGATCCTGAACCTGACCGCGGCGCGCCGCCTGTGGCCCGGCGAAGATCCCCTCGGTCGCCGAGTTTCCGGGCCAGACGGCCTCTGGCACACTGTCGTCGGTGTGGTGGGCGACATCCGGCACTACGATCTCGACACCGACCCTTCGTCCTCCGTCTACGTGCCGATCGCGCAAGCTCCCCTACGCGTCGCGAATCTCGTCGTACGTGCGAAGACCGATCCGAGACCCCTCGTCGAGGAGCTCAAAGGCATCGTTCACAGTTTGGATCCGGGTCAAGCGGTCTCACACATTCAGACCCTCGAGGAAGCTCGCCACCAGGACCTGACGCCACCGAAGCTCATGAGCAGCCTCCTTGCGCTCTTCGCCGCGCTCGCGCTCCTCATCGCCGCTTTCGGGCTTTCTGGAACACTCATGCTCGAGGTCTCTGCCCGAACCCACGAGCTGGGCGTACGCCTCGCTCTCGGCGCTTCCCCCCTCCGAATCCAGGTCATGGTGCTGCGCGAGGGAATCGTGCTGGCCGTCGCCGGACTTTCCTTGGGCCTGGGATCGTCGCTCATCTCAATGCGTCGGCTGCAGGAGTTCCTCTTCGAGGTCGAGCCCCACGATCCCCTCACCCTCGCCACGGTGTCGATCTTGATGCTGGGGGTTGCCGCCATCGCGTCGTCGTGGGCCGCCCGGCGCGCCACGGCCATCGATCCTCTCACGGCGCTCCGCGCCGACTAGCGTCGGAGCCGGACGAAGTCAGACCTCGATCCAGGCCATCTTGAGAGGGGGCGCGCCATCGAACGAGGGGAAGTCCTCTTCGGGCTCGATGATCTCGAGATCGCGAACGGGCCGCCCGCATTTTTCCGCCGTACGCAGGACAACGCGACGCCAGTCGGAAAGGTCAACGCCGGGGGCGTGATTGGTCGCGAGGACGCGACCGCCCGGTCGCGTCGCGAGCACGGCCGGTTTGAATAAGCCCGGGTAATCGCGGACGACGTCCACGGCCCCGAACCGGCCTTTCGACCACCGCGGCGGATCGAGTACGACGATGTCGAACACCCGGGGCTCGACTCGCACGAAATCCCGTGGTCTCCCGCGTCTCGCTCGCACCGGCATTCCCGCCAGCTGGCGGACGATCGGGAAGACGTCCTCGTTGATGACCCGCATGGAGCTCTCGCCCAAGCGGTTCAAAATCGCGTTTCTCTCGCCGACGCGAAGCGCCGATCGTGAGAAGTCCACGTTCCAGGTTTCCGTTGCTCCCGCCGACGCGGCCACGAGGCCCAGAGCACAGGTGTAGGCGAACAGGTTCAACACGGTCTTGCCATGCGCTTCTCGCAGCAGCAAACGACGAGCGGCCCGGCCATCGAGAAACAGCAAGGGATCCAATCCCCGATGGCGGGGTCGCACGTCGTACCGAAGCCCGAGCTCGCACGCCGTCGGCTCAACGGGAACCTCGGGGGAGTGGTAGGCAGAAAACGGCTCGCGTCGACTCTTGTTGCGGTGGTTCCAAACCGGCACGAGAGGCACGGACAGCGCGCGTTCCGCCACGCGACGAAGGCTCTCGATCTCGTGAGACCCGAGACCCTCGCGCCACGTCTGCAGGAGCAGAATGGGCCCATAGCGATCGATCGCGAGACCGGGGTGGCCTTCGGCGATCCCGTGCATCAGTCGGTAGCAATCGGTGGCATCGCCCAGACGGGCGAGGAGTTTCTCTCGGCGCTTAATGGAACGCCGGAGAAGCTCGTCGATCACGCGGCGAGCCCCGAGTGACGCAAGAGCGCCTCAGTGGTCGGCTCGCGGCCTCTGAAGCGACGGAACACTTCGAGAGGGGCCGCGCTTCCACCCAGGGCGAGAATCGTCTCACGGAAGCGTCGTCCCGTTTCCCGAATCGCCCCATCCACATCGAGCCCCGCCTCTTCGAACGCCGCGAAAGCGTCCGCCGACAATACCTCCGCCCACTTGTAGGAGTAATACCCGGCCGCATAGCCGCCGGCAAAGATATGAGCGAAACCGCAGAGAAAACGATCCTCGGGGATGGGAGCGAGGAGCAGGGTCTTCTTTGCGACGCGATGTTGTACGTCGAGCGGCGAATCGCTGCCGGTGCTCGGTTCGTAACGATGATGGAGCTCGAGGTCGATGAAGCCGAAGTAGAGCTGACGAAGCGTCATCAAGCCCGAGTGAAACGTCCGGCTCGCTCGGATCTTCTCGAAAACGGCGTCGGGCAGCGCGTCTCCCGTCTCCACGTGCTGAGAGAGATTCATCAGAGTGTCGCGGTGGTAGCACCAGTTCTCCATGAACTGGCTGGGAAGCTCGACGGCATCCCACTCGACGTTCCGGATGCCCGACGCGAGGCCGTCATCCACCGACGTCAGCATGTGCTGTAGCGCGTGGCCGAACTCGTGGAAGAGCGTCTCGATCTCGCGGAACGTCATCAGCGAGGGCTTGCCGTCCACGGGCGGCGAGCCGTTGCACACGAGGTGCGCCATGGGCAGCCGGGGAAAAAGGCGACTTTTGCCCACGACCTCGTTCATCCAGGCTCCGCCACGCTTTTCCTGCGGGCGGCTGTAGGGGTCCAGATAGAACGCCGCGAGATCGTCGCCGTCGAGCCTGCGGACCCGGAAGAAGCGGACGTCCTCGTGCCAAACCGGTACCCCGGAAGGGTCTTCGACCACCTGAATTCCAAACAGGCGGCGGGCCAGGCCGAACAACCCCTCGAGGACGCGGGGCATCGGGAAATAGGGCCGGAGATCCTCCTCGCGATAATCGAAACGCGCCTCGCGGAGGCGCTCGCTCCAGAAGGAGACGTCCCATTGCTGGAGCGACCGCGCTTCGTCCTCGGCGCCGTTCTCCCGCATGAAGGCGCGGAGCTCGCGGAGCTCTCTTTCGCCCGCCTCGTACGATGCGACTCTCAGCTCTTCCAGAAGCTGCTCGGCCCGCTCGACCGAGCCGGCCATCTTTCGCGATAGCGAGAGCGCGGCGTAGGTGTCGAATCCGAGAAGACGAGCCTCCTCCTCTCTCAAGCTGAGAATCTTGTCGATGAGCGGCGAGTTATCCAGCTCGCCCGAGCTCGCGCGCGTCATGTAGGCCCGATAGAGTTTTTCCCTGAGATCCCGTCGCCGGCTGTGCTTCATGAAGCCGGTGAAGCTCGGGCCGTCGAGGGTAACGCGCCAGGGGCCGTCGGTTGGCGTCGCCTCGCTGCGTCCTGCGGCGCGCGCCGATTGAGCCGCCAACTCGAGAAAGCTCTTGGGAAGCCCGATCACATCCTCTCGGGTCTCGAGGATGAGATCGAAGAGCTTGGTGGCGTCGAGCAAATGGTTGCTGAATTTCGTGGACAAGTCGGCAAGCTCGAGCTGAATCGCCTGAAAACGCTCGCGCGGCTCACCCTGGAGGGCAACACCGGCGAGCTCCGCCTCCTCGATCAACTTGTCCACGATGCGTCTTCGGGGGGCATCGAGGGTCGCGCTGTCCCGCTCACGCAGCTCGACGAGGGCTCGATAGATGGGCTCGCTCTGCCCGATACGCGTGCGCAGGCGCACGACCGAAGGCTCCACTTTCTCGTAAGCTTCTCGCAGGGCGGCGCTGTTCCGGACGCTCATCAAGTGCTCGACCATGCCGAAGCCGAAGCCGAGACGGTCGTGGAGCCTCTCGATCGGCTCGACGACAGTCTCCCAGCTTGCCGAGCCAGTTTCGAGTCCGGCCTCGAGCTCCTCCAGACGACGCTCCACCTCGGAGACGAGCGCCAAAATGCCCGGTTCGACGTGGGCCACATCGATGAGGTCGAAACGAGGGAGGTCGGTGGAAGGTCGCAGGAGGGGGTTCGTGTCGCTCATTAGGATCCCATTCTAGCCAGGCCCGCCTCAGACCGTCGAGAGCCGTAGCGGTTCATCAGCCTGCTATCGATCCGCCGAAAGCTCCACGATGACGGGGACGTGATCCGACGGAAGACGCCAGCCGCGAGCCTTCGCGATCACCCGTGCGGAGACGAGGTTCTCCCGCAGGAAGTCGCTCACGAGCACGTGGTCGAGCCTTCTGCCCTTGTTCGCCTTCTTCCAGTCCGCCGTGCGGTAGCTCCACCACGTGAAAAGCTTGTCCCGCGCGGGAACGAGCTCCCGAACCGCGTCGATGAATCCCCCGTCTCGAGCCAGCCGCTTCCATGCGGCCACCTCGACCGGCGTGTGGGTTACGACCCGTCGAAGCTTTTCGTGGGACCACACGTCCGTGGGGAGGGGGGCGACGTTGAGATCGCCAACCAGAATCGACGGACGCTCTCCGCGACGTCTTCGAAACCAGCGGGTGACATTCGCGAGGAAGCGCAGCTTGTGCTCGAACTTCGGATTTCGCTCCGGGTCGGCGAGCGGACCGCCGGCGGGAACGTACAGGTTGTGGATCTCGACTCCACCGGGCAGCGTCGCTTGGATATGACGACGGTCGTTCCGATGACACCAACGGCGCCGAACGACGTCGTGGAGCGGTACCTTGGAGAGAATGGCGACCCCGTTGTAGCTCTTCTCCCCCGAAAGCGCTTGATGGCCGTAGCCGAGCCTTTCGAATCGCTCCCGGGGAAAGAGGTCGTCCGGCACCTTCGTTTCCTGGAGACAGAGGACGTCTGGTTGATAGCTCCTGAGAAAACGGGCCACCCATCGCTCGCGCAAGCGAATCGAGTTGATGTTCCAGCTCGCGATCCGGATCACGCTATACTCCGCGCTCGATGAAAGACGTCCAGAGATCGTTTCTGCCGCTTCGAGGAGCCGTGGGTGGCTTCCTGATGGGTCTCGCCAATCTCGTCCCCGGCATCAGCGGCGGGACGATGCTTCTCGCAACCGGAGTCTACCCCGAGTTCATCGCCGCCATCGCCGAGCTCACCATCTTTCGATATCGTGCCCGCTCGATGATCATGCTCGCGAGCATCGGTGGGGCGGCCGCGATAGCGGTCCTTCTCTTCGCCGGGCTGACCAAAGGACTCGTCGTCGATCATCGATACATCATGTATAGCCTCTTCATCGGATTGACGCTCGGGGGTGTCCCCATCGTGTGGCGGCTCGCCCGTCCCCTGACGGCGGGCGTGGTCTCGGGAGCCGTCGCCGGCCTGATCGTGATGGTTCTCCTGTCGGTGGGAGAGCCGGGAGCGACGAGCTCCGCACATTCCTCCAGCGTCATGCTCTTCGCGGCGGGGCTCGCCGGCGCGAGCGCGATGATACTGCCCGGTGTCAGCGGAGGATATCTTCTTCTTCTTCTCGGCCAGTACATTCCCATACTCTCGGCGATCGATGACTTCAAGACCGGGCTCTTCGCGTCGCCGGTGGACGTTCCCCTGGTCATCGAGTCCCTCAAAATCGGAATCCCGGTCGGCCTCGGAGTCCTCGGCGGGATCGTCGGAGTGAGCAATCTCCTCAAGTTTCTTCTTGCTCGTCACGAGAAATCGACGCTGGGAGTGCTCCTCGGGCTTCTGATCGGGGCGGTCTTCGGGCTTTGGCCATTTCAACGGCCGATCCCCCCTCCGCCCGGGTCGGTCATCAAGGGGATCGTGGTCACCGCGTCCAATGCTCAAAGCTTCGATCGTGAGGACTGGCCCACCGAGAGGTTCGAGCCCAACGGCGTCCAGGGGGCGACGTCAGCGGGCTTCGTTCTGGCCGGCTTCGCTTTGACTCACCTGGTCGGCCGGCTCGGCGGTCACGAGGCGTGACGGATTCGAGATCCGTTGCCCCGGCCGGCTTCAAAAGTCGTTCCCGCGGTGTAGAATCACAGGACGACGGCGTCCCCGGTCGTGGCAACCTGGCATGCAGGTGCGGCGGGGTTAGCATAAGAGATTCGAATCAAAGGAGAAAACGTTGAGCAAGTCGGCTGCGGTCACGGAACACTTCATGGAAACGGGCCTTCCCCTGTTTTCCCGCCTACCCTACCGAGTCAAGGACCTCTCGCCCGAGACCGTGGCCTTCGGGCGGAAGGAGATCCAGCTGGCCGAGCACGAGATGCCCGGGCTCATGGCCTTTCGTGAGAAATATCGAGCGACTAAGCCTCTTTCGGGTGCCCGCATCACGGGCTCTCTCCACATGACCATCCAGACCGCAGTCCTGATCGAGACGCTCCGCGAGCTCGGTGCCGAGGTCCGCTGGGTCAGCTGCAACATCTTTTCGACGCAGGACCACGCCGCCGCCGCGGTGGTCGTCGGTCCTGAGGGCACGCCGGCGAAGCCGATGGGACCAGCGGTCTTCGCCTGGAAAGGCGAGACGCTCGCCGAGTACTGGTGGTGCACGCTCCAGGCGTTCGACTGGCCCGATGGCAAGGGTCCCAATTTGATCCTGGACGATGGGGGCGATGCCACCCTTCTGGTTCACAAAGGGGTCGAGTTCGAGAAGGCCGGCGCGGTGCCCTCACCGGCGACCGCCGACAACAAAGAGTATGCCGTGGTGCTCGGTCTCCTCGGGCAGCTTCTGCACGAGAGGCCCGGCTTCTGGGGCCCGCTCGCCCGAGGTATCAAGGGTGTCAGCGAGGAGACGACCACCGGAGTCCACCGCCTCTACCACCGGGAAAAAGAGGGAACCCTCCTCTTCCCCGCGTTCAACGTCAACGATTCGGTCACCAAGAGCAAGTTCGACAACATCTACGGCTGCCGGCACTCGCTCGTCGACGGAATCGTACGCGCTACCGACGTCATGCTATCGGGCAAGCTGGCCGTCATCTGCGGCTATGGAGACGTGGGAAAGGGATGCGCTCAGGCGCTCTCGGGACAGAAATGTCGCATCGTCGTCACCGAGGTCGACCCGATTTGCGCCCTTCAGGCCTGTATGGACGGTTACGAGGTCGTGCGGCTCGAAGACGTGGTCGAGCGAGCCGATTTGTTCATCACCGCCACCGGCAACGTCGCCATCGTGACGGCCGAGCACATGAAACGCATGAAACACAACGCCATCGTCGGCAACATCGGCCACTTCGACAGCGAGATCGACATGGCAGGTCTCGAGAAGGTCGAGGGCGTCCAGCGGGTCAACATCAAGCCTCAGGTCGACGAGTGGAAGTTCCCCGACGGGCACTCGATCATCGTCCTCTCCGAAGGCCGTCTGTTGAATCTCGGCAATGCCACGGGTCATCCGAGCTTCGTCATGAGTGCGAGCTTCAGCAACCAAGTCGCCGCGCAGATCGAGCTCTACGCGAGCGCTGGATCCTTCGAGAACAAGGTCTACACGCTACCGAAGAAACTGGACGAGGAGGTGGCCCGTCTCCATCTCGACAAGCTGGGCGCCAAGCTCACGAGGCTGAACGCCCGGCAGGCGGAGTACCTGGGCGTTCCCGTCGACGGGCCTTACAAGCCGGACCACTACCGCT
>DASPGQ010000274.1 GCA_035620555.1 Vicinamibacteria bacterium | reverse complement strand
TCAGGTTAGCACGTATCACGTACTTCGCGCCGTATTCTGTTTGGACGACTTCGCTGACGGGAGCAACCAGGTGCTGCTCCCGCAGGTCGGACTCGAGTTCCGCCCACCCGCGTTTCCCTTCCTACACTCTACCCGCCAGCTCCCTTAGCGCGCGCGCGACATAGACCCGGGCCATCTTCTTGCGGTAGGCGTGGGTGAGATCGGTATTGTCCAGAGGTTTTGCGGGGCGGTAGGCGATGGCGGCCGCCTGATCGATTCGCTCGTCGGTCGGCCGATGGCCTTCGAGAAGCTTCTGCGCTTCCACCGCCTCGATGGGAGCGGACTCGACGGCGGTGAGCACGATGCGTGCCCGTTCGATGGTTCCGTCGCGCGCGGTCGCGAGAGCGGCGGCGACACCCAGGATGGGGAAGTCGATGCTGTCGCGACGCCTCAGCTTCAAGTAGGTCGCGCGCAGGCCGTTCGTCTTGGGGACCTGGATCTCGGTCAGGACCTCCTCGCGCTTCTTCTTCATGAAGTCGATGCCGTCGTGCCGATAGAGGTCTTTCACGGCCACTCGTCTGTCGCCTTCGGGGCCGACGAGCGTGCAGGTGGCACCGAGCGCGATGAGAACCGGTGCGGTGTCGGAGGAGCTCACGGCCCAACAGCGCGGGCTCGAAGGCGCCACCCAGCAGATCGCTCCGTCCTTCTTCATGCAGAAGTCGATGGCCGCCCGCCACTCGTAGGTCTGATTGTAGTAGTTGCAGCGCGTATCGACGCAAAGGTTTCCCCCGATGGTTCCCATGTTGCGCAGGATGGGAGAGCTCACCGAAGCGGCCGCCTTCGCCAGAGCGGGGTAGTGCTCTCCGAGCATCGAATTGTTCTCGAGCGCGGTGAGGGTGCGCAGGCCTCCGATGGTGATACCGGATTCGGGACTTCCCGTGAGCTCGCGGCCGCCCTCGAGGCCCCGGAGCCCAACGAGAACCCTTGGCTCGAACTGCCGTCGCTTCATGTTGGGGTACAGATCCGTGCCGCCGGAGACGGGCATGGCATCCTCGGGCGAGTAATCGGCGAGCATCTTCGCCGCCTCGCGCGCCGTCCTGGGCGCGAGATATCGAAACGGCGGAAGCCGCATCATAGCGGAGGCACCTCGACGGGCGGCGGAAAATCGTAGTCCGGAACTCTCGAAGCGGGTAGACGCCCTTCGAGAGCGCGCACGATCTTGTCGGGCGAGATCGGCGTTTCGTCGATCCGCACGCCGATGGCGTCATAGACCGCATTGGCAACGGCGGGAATGACCGGCAGAAGCGGGCCCTGACCGCACTCCTTCGCACCGTACGGACCTTCGGGGTCGAGGGTCTCGACGAGGATGGTCTCGACGGGCGGCATCTCGAGAAACGTGGGGCTCTTGTAATCGAGCATCGACGGGAGCTTGTGGACCCCGCGGCGGAACACCTGCTCTTCCATCAGCACTTCGCCGAGGCCCATGTAGACGCTTCCCTCGATTTGTCCGATGGCGAGAATCGGGTTGATGGGCTTGCCGACGTCGTGGGCGATCCAGATTCTTTCGATCCTGATGACGCCCGTCTCGGGGTCGACTTCGAGCTCCACGACACAGGCGGAGTAGCTGTAGGTCGCGCTCGGTCCGACGCCCGCCCCCTTGTACCGACCCGGCGAGCGCGGAGGCGTGTAGCTTCCCGTCGAGCCGAGAGTGCCGAATTTCGCCTCGGCGAGCACGACGGCTTCGGCGAAGTCCATGCCAACGTCGAGCTTCTCCTTGTCGAAGATCCGCCGGTGGGCCATGCAAAGCCGTTCGATGGGAACCTCGAGCTTTTCGGCGGCCTGTTCGAGAAGAAGCGGCTTCAGCCGCCGCGCCGCCTGGATTGCGGCCTGTCCCGTCATGAGCGTGACGCGGCTCGAATAGCTTCCGAGGTCGACGGGGGTGAGATGGGTATCGGCCGTCACCACGTGGACGTCCTCGACCTCGGTCCCCAGCTCTTCGGCGACGACGTAGGCTAGCACCGAGTCCGAGCCCTGGCCGATGTCGGTCGAGCCACAAAACGCCGTGACGCCCCCGCCACGGTCGAGCTTGAGCTGCACGCCGCTGTGGGGAAGCTCGTTCCAGTAGATGGGAAGTCCCGCACCGGTGATGTAGCTCGAGGCGGCGAGGCCGATACCGCGTCCGCGAGGAAGCTTCCCGCGCTTCTTCTCGAGCTCCGAGTGCTGGGCGACGCGCTCGAGGCACTCGGCAAGACCGACCGTTCGAAGCTTGAACTGATTGGCGGTGATCGAGAACGGCTCCACCACCCGCTCGAGCCTGATCGCGAGCGGGCTCTTGCCCAGCTCCTCGGCGATCTTGTCCAGATGGCACTCGATGGCGTAGCGGGGCTGCACCGTCCCGTGCCCCCGCTTGGGACCGCAGGGGGGCTTGTTGGTGAAGACCCGCAGGCCCTCGAACTTGTAGCGCGGGACCTTGTAGGTCACCGTCTGCAAGGCGCCCGTGTAATAGAGGCTCGCGACTCCGTAGCTTCCATAAGCGCCGCCATCCAGAAACGAGCGGAAGTGCATCGCGGTAATGTCGCCGTTCTTCTTGACTCCGGTCTTCACCCACATCTTCACCGGATGCCGTCCTCGGTGGCAGTAGAAGACCTCCTCGCGCGTGAGCGTCACTTTCACCGGACGTCGGGTCTTCATCGAGAGCTTGGCGACGACGATCTCGTGGTTGAAAGGATCGCTCTTGCCTCCGAAGCCGCCGCCATTGGGGCAAGCGATCACCCGGATCTTGGAGGGCGGCATCTCGAGCACCTTCGCCATCGCGCGGTGGACGTAATGGGGGGTCTGAGTCGAAGACCAGAGGGTGAGCTTCCCATCGGCCGTGAACGACGCCACCGCGGCATGCTGCTCCATGGGAAGGTGGGTGTTGCCCTCGAAGAAGAACGTGTCCTCGCGAACGAGGTCCGCTTCGGAGAAACCCTCGTCGACGTTTCCGAACTCGAGCGATACGGCCTTCTGCACGTTTCCACGGATGCGATCGCCCGAATGGATCGGCTCGCCCTCGGCATCGAGCGCGTCTTCGATCGACATGACCGGCGGAAGCACGTCGTAGTCCACGTCGATCTCGCGGAGCGCTCGTTCGGCGGTCTCCTCGTCGAGGGCCGCGACCGCGGCGACCGGATCTCCCACGAAGCGCACCTTGTCGGGACAGAGCGCGTGCTCGTCCTGGGAAACGGGCAGAATGCCGAAGGGAATCGGGAGCTCTTTGCCGACGAGAGTTGCGAGAACGCCTTCGATGGCTTCCGCCCGGCTGGTGTCGATCCGCCGGAGGCGGGCATGAGGATGCGGACTCCTCTTGATCTTGCAGAAGAGCATGCGCGGAAGCGCGATGTCGTCGGCGAAGAGCGTCTCACCCGAGACTTTGGCCATCGCATCGACTTTCACGTTGGGCTTGCCGATGATGGTGAGGGGCTCGGCGTCGCTTCCAGCAGGCGCTTTTTCGACCTCGGGCGTCTCGGTCTTCGTCGTCATCGCGAAAGCCCCGCGGCCCGTTCGACCGCCTGGACGATCTGGAGATAGCCGGTACAGCGGCAGAGATTTCCCGCCAGAGCTTGCCCGATGACCTCGCGCGTCGGGTGCGGTTCGCGGTCGAGAAGCGCCTTCGCGGCCAGAATCATCCCCGGCGTGCAGTATCCGCACTGGGCGGCCCCAGTTTCGGCGAAGGCGACCTGAAGCGGGTGATCCACACCCTCGATGGTCAGGATCTCGCGATCCTGATACTCGACCGGAAGCGCGAGGCAGGACAGGATCGGCTCTCCGCCGACGAGCACGGTGCAGGTGCCGCACTCGCCGAGCTCGCAGCCGTGCTTCGTGCCCGTGAGCCGGAGGTCCTCACGCAGAACTTCGAGAAGCGTCTTGTGCGGCGGCGCCACGATCTCGACACGCTCCCCGTTGACGTGGAGTCGCAGAAGGATCTTGTCGGCCACCCACGTCTACTGTAGCACTTCCTCGGGCTCGGCTCGTGACGGAGATAAGGAGGTGGCCGGGACGGATTTGTGCGCCACCTCCCTATCTCACCGCGTCGCCCCCCAACCTTTTTCTCGTGCCTCGTCGACGTTACCAGCTCACCAGGGCGTTCAGACGCAGACGGGTGATCCAGTCGTTGGGCCCATCGGTCTCCAACCTCTTATAGATGTAGTACGTTGCGTTGAGCTGCATCTTGTCGTAGAGCAGATAGTCCAGGGTCAATGTATGTTGACGATAATTCGTGGCGTAGGTAGTGTTGTCATGCGAGAAAGCAGCCAGAACGGCATCCTGGTAGGTCTGTGAGTACCCGTAGCGGTACCTCAGGTCGCCCCGGCTCGACTGCGGCCCGAGGAACGCGTCGAACCCGAAACCGTCCTCGTCGTCTGCGTTCCCGAAGTTCTTGACGTAATCGAAATGGAACCGGAAGGGGTAGCGTGCCCCGAATCCCCTGTAATCGATGAGGCCGACGACATCGAACAGGTTGAAATCCGAAAGGTAATTTCTGCCGTCTTCGGTCAAACGGTTGCCGCGGATGTCACCAGCGTCCGCGCGGATCAGGCTGTTGATGGTGTAGTCGTAGTAGGCGCCCGACAGGCGGATGCTCCAATCGGCGCTCGGTCGAATGGGCACGTCCACCTGCGCCCCCCACATGGAGCTGTCCGGGTCGATGGTGGACTCGTCCACGATGAAATACAGCCCGGTGAATTTCGGGGTGACCTTGTCGAGCCCGGAGAAAGTGTAACTTCCGCCTGCGCCTTGAGGGTGCACATCCCCGTCCCAGACGAGCTCGCTGGTTAGAAAGGGATTCGCGAACTTCCCTCCCGTGAGAAAGGCGCCCCGGTGGTTCAACGCGATATAGAGACGATCGAGGCTCACGGTGAGGGCGTCGGCGAAATCGCCGAAAGTCACGTCGGTCGAGTTTGGGTCGTCAGGGTCTCCCGAAGTGAGCCGAGCACCGAATTCGATCATGTCGTTGAACTTCTTCGTTGCTCCTGCGCGGAAGCGCCCAACTCCGCGGTTTCGCGGTTCCAGGCGATCGGGTATGTCACCTTGTTCCTGGTTGGTGGTTCTCTCATACCGCACCCGCACGTCACCGGAGAACTTCCACGCGTGAGGATCCGGCGCCTGGGCCTGCGCGGCGGGTGCTGATTCCTTGGCCTCTTCTTGCTCCTCGCCTTCCTCCTGCTCTTCCTCTTCCTTGGGCCTTTGCGTTTGCGCGCGCGCCAAAGAGATGAACGGGCTCGCGAGAAGGCCCAGGCCAACGAGTAACGCGATTACGAAACGGCGAGCACCGGTGGCCAGCCGCCAGGCAGTCTTCTCTTCTTGCTTTTCTTCCACTTCATCCCCCCAGTCAAGTGGCGTTCCACCACCCACTATTCGCGCGTTGTCAGGTTCGAGCCCACTCGGTCGGGGGACGAAGCGTGCTCATCGAACGGCGCCGCAGCAACGAAACGGCGTCGGAAACTACAAAGAAACTACCGGTAACCCGGCCCGGGGGAAGAGGCCCGTCGACCCCTTCCCCCGGTCAGTCAAGTCAAACCGCAGCCTTCAACCCGGTGCCTCCCCCGTTTCCATTGGCAAAACGAAGGTACAAAGAAGGCACCACGAACAGGTTGAGAAGCGTCGAAGTGATCAGTCCTCCCAGGATGACGACCGCCATCGGATGCTCGATCTCGTTGCCAGGAATTTGACCCGCGATCACGAGAGGCACGAGCGCCAGGCCCGTGGTCGTCGCCGTCATCAAGATGGGCGCCAGTCTTTCCCTGGCCCCGCGCAAGACGAGGTTCGCGCCAAAAGGCTCGCCCTCCTCCTGCTCGAGATGCTGGAAGTGATTGATCATCAAGATGCCGTTTCTCGCCGAGATCCCCAGAACGGTGAGGAAGCCGACGAGCGAGCCGAGTGAGATGACTCCATCGCCCATGTAGGCCGCGAGAACGCCGCCCACGAGGGCCGAAGGTAGCAACAAGAACGACAGCGTCGCCAGGCGGGCGTTCTTGAACGAGGTATGCAGGAGCAGGAAGACCGCGATCAACGCCACGATCGAGTAGATGAGCATCTTCCGCTGGACCGCGAGCCGCTCCGTGTACTCTCCCAGGAGCACAGGAAAATGCTCCCTGGGAAATTCGACGCCGGCCAGAGCAGCCCTCACGTCGTCGTAAACGGAACCGAGATCTCGATCTCGCACGTTGGCGCCGACGCTGATGCGCCGCTGGAGGTTCTCGTGCTCGATCACGTTCGGCGTTGGAGCGACCCGGACGTCCGCAACGTCCTGCAGCTGGATCTGGCTGCCGTCAGGCGTGTTGATCATCAGTTCTTTGATGTCGGTGAGGCTGTTGCGCGCTTCGGGAATGCTCCAGACGTTGACGTCGTACGTTCTGTGCGCGATATGGATGTCGCCCATTTCCTCAGCGGCGACGAGGGTCGTCGCG
>DASPGQ010000273.1 GCA_035620555.1 Vicinamibacteria bacterium | reverse complement strand
GTTCGGATGCACTCCATCGTACGTCAATCGCGCCCCGTCGAAGCCGGTGTAGTGATCCACGATGCGAACCGAAGGATGTGAGGCGAGCCGGGCTATCTGGGCGTTCAACTCGCGGATACGCCGGTTGGCTGACTCGGTCGTGGTCGGGATGATCTGGGCGAGAAAAATTACCGGGCTCGGCTCGCTTGCGCTCGCGATATCCACCAGGCGAGACAGCTCTTCGACCGTGCTTTCGACCGACTGTCGCTGGAACAGGTCGTTCGATCCGAGATGCACCAGGATCGCGTCGGGCCGATGGGTCTCGACCCAGCCAGGAAAGGACTCGAGAATCTCGTCGACTCTCCATCCCCAGTGCCCCTCGTGGTCGAGATCGAAATCACGATGGGGGGGACCGCCCCGGTGGTTGCTCGTTTGGGTACCGACGAAGTCGATGGAATGGCCGCTGGCCTCGAGGCTCCTCCACAGAGGGCGACGGTAGCTGTCGTGCTCCGAGTCGGCCTGAGTGATGGAATCTCCCAACGGCATGATGCGGAGCGCCGAGGTCGGAGCGGCGCTCGTCGTGGGCGCCGTTTTTTGGACGACAGGGGTTTCGGATCCGCAGCCCGAGCCCGCGAGAATCGCTGCCGCGACGAAGCCGAATCGCGCTAGGATAGTCTGGGACACGCGCCGGATCTTAGCAGCTTCGGACGAAGCCTCCTGGTATAGAATACGCGCGGTCATTTGAGAGGTCTTTAGCCTTCCTGTTGAGCGGCCCGTCGCGGAAGCCGGCAGCTGAGGGAGTACCGGTCGACGACGGGCTCACCCCAAGAGGCTCGTCGCGGAAAGGTGGAGCGCCACGTCGTGAGGAGCGTTGAAGCGACCGAACGCGGGGTCATTCTCGGTTTTCTCGAGCGAATCGACCGGCGGCTTCGTTTCGACGACGTATTGAGATCGCTGAGTCAGGCGCTCTGGGCCCTCCCGGGTTTCCTGATCGCGGCGAAGCTCTGGGGTCCCATCCTCCTCGCCGTCTATGGCGCCGGCCTTTCCGGGTATCTCCTGTGGGTGTACCGGCGGACGTCGAAGCAAAAAGGCCTCGAGCGCTCCGCGGTGGTCGCCGACAGCCGGGCGGACTTGAAGGATTCTCTCAAGAGCTCTCTCGCTTTTCTCGGCCTTCCCGAGCGCAGCGAATGGATGGTCTATCAGATCGGCCGAACCGCCGCGGTCGCCGAGGGGCTGGATGGTCCCGAGATCGCACCGCACTCTTTGCCCCGCGGTTTCTATCACGCGGCGGGACTGGCCGCGCTCGTGGCGGCTCTCATCGCGTTGGGCCCGCTCTGGTTTCCCAGCGGAAAAGGCGTCGCTTATTGGCCGTTCGGCCAGCGGGGCGAGCCGGAAACGATGGCGGAGCTTCTCGACGAACAAACCGAGGACGGTGTCGTTCCCGAGATCCTGCCCGAGGAGGAGGCCGTCTCGCAGCTCCGCGAGCGAAACCTGGATCTGGCAGAGTCGCTGAAGAAGCTCGAGGAATCTCAAGAGGCTCTGGCCGCCAGCCGAGTCGACCTGGAAAAGCTGCAGGGCGATTTCGAGAGGCTGGCCGAAGAACTGACTTCCTCGGCGACTCTCTCGGAGCTCGCGGAAGCACTCGGGGCTCAGAACGCGGAACAGGCCGCGGAGCTGCTGCGTCAGCTCGCCGAGCGCCTCGCGGAATCGGGGAGCCGCGAAGAGCTCCAAGCCCTTCTCGAAGCTCTCGAGAACGCGAGCGTTCAGCAAGCGGACCTCGCGCAGCTTCTCGAGCAGCTCGCGAACGCTCCGGCGAACACCGATCCCCAGAGTCTGGCGGAGATGATGGAAGCCCTTCGACAAACGGCCGACCAGCTCGAATCGATGGGTCAGCAAATGGGCCAGCAGCCCCTCGACGAGATGAGCGGCGAGGCGATGCAGTCGCTCCAGGCTTCGCTCGGCCAGCAGCAGCAAGCCCCGGGTCAGCAGTCGACGGGTCAGCAACAGCAGCAGGCCGGAGGACAAGCGATGGCGAGTGCCTCGGGCATGATGAGTCAGCTTCAGATGGCGCAGATGCAGGGCGATCCCTCGAACGCGGTTCCCATGGACGCGGGGCCGGCGGGTGACGCGACCGGACCGGGTGGCGCCGGCGAAGAGCAGGTTCTGGGAGAGGCGACGACGCTCGACGTCCAGCTCGAGATGGAGATTCTCAAGGCCGAAGAGCGCGATCAGCCCGTACCCGAGGAGATCTTCGAACGCTTGTCTCGCGAAGAGAAGTCCACGCTGAACTACGAGGTGGTCTCACCGCGCGGATCCTACGCCGATGAGAAAGCGCTGTCGCACGAGGCCGTGCCTTGGCCCTACCGGGCCCTCGTCAAACGCTATTTTCTTTCACTTGTTGCCATTTCCGAAGCGAAAGCGGAGTCGAGCAATCAGAAATGATCGAGATAGAGAAAGAGATCGGACAGTTCCACAAACAATATCGGGTCGTTCTCGAGGAGATATCCCGCGTCATCGTGGGGAACGAGGAGATCGTGAGCGGCATCATGACTTGCCTGCTCACCCGCGGGCACGTTCTGCTCGAGGGGATACCGGGCCTGGGGAAGACGAAGATCGTGCAGACCCTCGCCGACGTCCTCAACCTCAAGTTCAACCGCATCCAGTTCACCCCCGACCTCATGCCCGGAGACATCATCGGGACGAACGTGGTGCGAGAGACCGAGCTTGGAGAGAAGTACCTCGACTTCCAGCCCGGCCCGATCTTCTGTAACTTGCTCCTCGCCGACGAGGTGAATCGAGCCACTCCAAAGTCGCAGTCCGCGTTGCTCGAAGCCATGCAGGAAAAGAGCGTTTCGGTGGGGAAGGTGACGCACCGCCTCGAGGAACCGTTCTTCGTCATGGCTACCCAGAATCCCATCGAGCTCGAGGGTACCTACCCGCTTCCCGAGGCTCAAATGGATCGGTTTCTGTTCAAGCTGAAGATCGTGTATCCCACCATGAAAGAGATGCACGAGATCATGGATCGGACGACGCGAGTGGAAGAGCCGGTCGCGAAAGCGGTGCTCGAAAGGGGAGACGTCCTCGAGATGCGGAAGACGGTGCTCTCGGTCCCCATCGCGAAGCCGGTACAGGACTATGCGATCCGATTGACTCTGGCCACCCACCCCAACTCGCCTCAGGCCCATCCCCTGACCAACAAGTACGCTCGTTTCGGCGCGAGTCCCCGCGGCACCCAGGCACTCGTCCTCGGAGGCAAGGTACAAGCGCTTCTTCACGATCGGGCCCACGTCGCCTGCGAAGACATCCGCGCCACCGTTTTCGGCGCTCTCCGGCATCGCATCCTCTTGAACTTCGAGGGCGAAGCGGAGCACGTCGACACCGACGATATCCTGCGCGAGATCGTCCGCGACACGCCCGAGTCCCCGTAGTCGAGGCCCGGCTCGAGCACCTCGGTTCGGAGTTATCGGCTCGCTCTCTCCGTCGCCGGAAGGAATGGCAGCGATAACACGAGGCGAGGTTTGAAACCAGCATGGGCGCCTTTTAGTATCAGCCGATTCAAGATCAAGGAGGACGCCAATGCAGCGAGTGGCGGTCGTGTTATTGCTCCTGAATGCCTGCGCCAGACCGGACGAGACCCCCGGCAAGGGGATCGACTTGGAGGCGGCGAGGATCATCGATCTCAGCTATACCTACGACGACGAAACCCTTTACTGGCCGACGTCCCCGACGAAGTTCGAGCTTCAAGAGCTGGCCCACGGTCCGACCGATGGAGGATATTTCTATTCGGCTTATTCCTTTTGCACTCCCGAGCATGGCGGGACCCACATCGATGCACCCATCCACTTCTCGGAGACCGGGCGCACCACGGGGCAGATTCCCGTCGACCAGCTCGTCGCGCCGGGAGTGGTCATCGACATGTCGGAGGAGGCGGCCGCGGATCCCGACGCGCTTCTCGGAGTCGAGACGATCGAGGCCTGGGAGGGGCGCAACGGACCGATTCCGGCGGGCGCCATCGTCATCCTTCGAACCGGCTGGGGAAAAAGGTGGCCCGACGCGCGTTCCTATCTTGGCGACGACACCCCCGGGGACGCGAGCAACTTGCATTTTCCATCCTACGGTGAAGCGGCGGCGCGCTATCTCGTGGGCGAGGTGGCGGTGGGCGCTCTGGGCGTCGATACCGCGAGCATCGACACGGGGCAATCGACAGATTTCATCGTTCACCAGGTAGCGGCTGCGGCCAATGTACCGAGCCTGGAGAACATCGCGCGGGCGGATGAGCTTCCCGAGAAGGGCTTCTACGTCGTCGCCCTCCCGGTGAAGATCGGGAAGGGTTCCGGCGGGCCGGTGAGGGTACTCGCGATTGTGCCATGAGTCACCGGTCGCATAGGATGCCGCCGGAGAAAACGATGTCGAGAATCTTTCTTCTGGCCTGGCTTCTCGTTTGCCTGTCCGCTTGCGCCGAGGTCGAGGCGCCCTCCGTGGTCGACGATGCGAGGGCGACCGCCTTCGTAGACGTCAACGTCGTTCCCATGGACAGCGAGCGGGTGTTGGAAGGACAGACGGTCATCGTGCGGGATGGCCGTATCGATGCCCTGGGAGCTTCTGGGGAAATCGGCGTTCCCGCCGGGGCGGAACGCATCGAGGGCTCGGGACGATACCTGATGCCCGGTCTCGCGGAGATGCATGGGCATCTTCCCAGTCCGAACATGCCGCAGCAGGTCACCGAGGACGTGCTCTTTCTCTACGTTGCCAACGGCGTCACGACCGTCAGGGGCATGCAGGGGAATCCGTCGCAGCTCGAGCTCCGCGAGCGGATCGAAGCGGGTGAGCTGATCGGTCCCATGCTCGTCCTCGGAAGCCCGTCGATGGCGGGCGACCGGGTGGAAACCGTAGAAGACGCGAGGCGGCTGGTGAAGGAGTACGAGGAAGCGGGATTCGATCTGCTGAAGGTCCACGAGGGATTGTCTGCCGAGGTCTACGCTGCCATCGCCGAAACGGCGGGTGAGCTCAACATCCCATTCGGTGGACACGTGACCGACCACGTCGGTCTCCTCGAGGCGCTCGAAGCCGGGCAGACGACGATCGACCATCTCGATAACTTCATTCAAGCGCTCGTCCCCGAGGAGCGGATGCCCGATGAGCCGCCGGGGCTGCGCGGAGTCGGCAAGGTCCTCGACCTGGTCGACGAATCCCGCATGGATCGCGTCGTTCAGGCAACACGTGACGCGGATGGCTCGGTCGTGCCCACGATGGTTCTGTGGGAGAGCGGTATCTTCGCCACCAGGCCGTCGGCGGAGCTTCTGGAAGAGCGGAGCGAGGTGCGCTACCTGCCGCCCGATATGGTCGCGCGCTGGGTCGAGGCGGTCGACGAGTCCATGGCCGGTGAGGACCTCGAGACGCACCGAAGGATCGCGGAGCTCCGCCGCCGCATCCTACTCGCGCTCCACCGAGGCGGCGTGCGCATTCTGCTGGGAACGGACTCGCCCCAGATTTTCAGCGTGCCCGGATTTTCGATCCACCGTGAAATGGCTTTGTACGTGGACGTCGGGATGACCCCTTATGAGGTGCTTCGGTCGGGGACGCGGGTGGTAGGCGAGTACCTCGGCCGGGATATCGGATCGGTCGAGGTCGGCAAGCGGGCCGATCTCATCCTCCTCGAGGCCAATCCGCTCGAGGATGTGGCGAACGTAGCCAAACGCGCCGGGGTCATGGTCGCGGGACGGTACTTACCCGAGCCGGAGATCGAGGAAAGACTCGCGGCGATTGCCTCGAGACATGCGGCCGCGGGCGGCACCCAGTAGACGGCGGCACGCGTCTTTGTCCCGTGACATGACCGGCGGGGCTTTCGTCCGGTCTAGAGTCTTCGTACAGGAGGAAATTTCATGAGACTCCCCTTGTTTCTCCTCGACGAATGGCTCGAGCGGCACGAGAGCACGACACGGTACAACCTGGCGGCGAGCACCGGGCCCTCGTGGCGGCTCGAGGACCTCCTCGAGCTCATGACCGATCACGAGAAGGACAGGCTCTATCGCACGCCACTGACGTATTGTCCCGGCACGGGGGCGGAGTCTTTGCGTGGAGCCATCGCTTCCATGTACGGGGCCGAGGCGAAGGAGATTCAGATCGTCACTGGGGCTTCCGAAGCGCTGCTGTCGCTCTTCTATCTCGCCGCGGAGCCTGGGGCCAACGTAGTCATTTCGCAGCCCTGCTTTCCTCCGATGGCGACGATTCCCGAGTCTCTGGGTCTCGAGGTGAGACCCTACCGACTTCGGCACGAAGAGGGCTTCGTGATCGACCCGGAAGCGGTCGAGCGCCTGGTGGATGCGAACACCAAGCTCGTCCTGGTGAACTCGCCCCACAATCCCACCGGGGCCACCGTGTCGGAAGAGGCTCTCCGGCATCTCGACGCCTTCTGCTCGAAACGCGGGGTCCAGCTCGTCGTGGACGAGGTCTACCACCCGATCAATCGAAACGACGCTCCGCGTTCCGCCGCGGAGCTCACCGAGGCGACCGTGCTCGGCGACTTCTCGAAAGCCTTCAGTCTCGCCGGTCTTCGTGCCGGCTGGGTGGTGGAGCGGAACCCGGAGAGGCGCAAGCAATACTGGAATGCGAGAGCCCATTTCAGCATCTCGAACAACTTTCCCGGCGAGCTTCTGGCCGAGGTGGCCGTCAGGAATCGGGACGCGATCTTCGATCGGGCTCGCGCTGTCTCCGAGACCAACCTGGCGTCGCTCGATGGCTTTTTTCACGAGCATTCCAACCATCTCGAGTGGGTTCGCCCTCCGGGTGGCATGACCGGGCTCCCCCGTCTCGTTCACGCGCAGGATGCAAGACCGTTTTGTGAATCGGCCGCCGCGCGGGGCGTGCTGTTGGCCCCGGGAGATTGCTTCGGGGTTCCTAATCACTTCCGCCTCGGCTTCGGCGCGTGCACCGAAGGATTCGACCAGGCGCTCGAGCGCGTTTCCGAGGCCCTTTCGGCTGCGATGACGTCGACGAGCCATTCATGAGCCGGATCGGCCGCCGACGCCGGATGAGGGTTGCCGCCTTCGTTGGCGCTCTGGCGGCCGGGTGCGGGACAGTTCTTCTCCCACGGAGCCAAATCAGGTTCAGGAGAGTTGGTACATCTTTCCGGTGATGTGCTCCAACTGCCCGGGCCTGACCAACGTCGAGATCGACCGCACGGTGAGACCGTTTCTAGCCAGACTGGCGGTCGGTGAGCTGACGTCCGTGCGCGCCGTGGCCATCGAGGAGTGTGGAACCGAGCAGCCGATGCTCCAGATCGTCCGCTGGATCGTCAGCGACTCCTCGGTCATCGCCGTGGAACCGAGTAGCCCGGAGTCGGCCATTGTGACCGCCCTCAACCCCGGTCGGTCTCGATTAGTGGCCGAACGGATGCTTCCCGAAGGTGGCCTCGGCCAGGTGGGGCTTCGCGACCCATTCCTGGAGTTGTCTCAATGCACCATGCTTCCCGAGCTCGTCTTCGAAATCGTGCCCGAGA
>DASPGQ010000272.1 GCA_035620555.1 Vicinamibacteria bacterium | reverse complement strand
AATGAGCTGCCGATGCATGGGGGTGAGCCGCGCGATCCCATCGGGAGCCTGTTCCACCCAATCGGGGTGGTTCCAAAAGATGAACGCCCCCTGGGAGTGAGCTTCGCGGAAAGCACCCAGCGCATCTTCTTGAAGGATGGTGTTCGCGTCCCGAATGAAGATGGCGTTGGCATGCCCCGGAGGCATGTCGCGGGTGATCTCCGAGCCGTGAATGACGAGCAGGTCGTGGTCTCGAGCGAGCTCGCGGGCGAGCTCATAGGAGCGATTGCGATCCTCGTGGGGAATGTCTTCCCGATGAGGCTGATACTCGAGATGCTCGGTGAGGGAAATCGCGTCGAGGCCGTCCTTCACCGCTTCCTCGACCCGTATGTCCGGCCACACGCTGCCATCCGAGAACACCGAATGCTGATGGAGGTCGCACTTGAGTGTCAGATAGCCGGGAACGTCCGGAAAGGTGATGCGGCGAGAGCCGCGCTCCTGAGCCTCGGCCCTCGAGGCGTTCGAGAAGCTCCACGAAGCGAGAGCCAGAACGAGAACATTGAAGTGGCGAACCATGGGCCAGGATTCTCGCACAACGAGGAAAAAAGGGAGATGAAAGTTCTGTGAAGCGCACTCGACTCCGATTCATGTTCCACGTTCCTCGAGCTCAGCCTGCTAGAAACGGTACCGGATTTGCAATCTCGCCAAGAAGGCGTCGTCTCGGTGTCGAAACGCCGGACCGGGCCGGAAGAAGCCCCCTACGACCTCGATATCCCAGCTGGGCAAGCTTCGGCTGCCCAAAATGAGATCGGCCTCCCATCCGAGTCGACGGTCGATGCCATTGGGCCTGCGGTCGAGCTCGGAGATCAGCGTGGCCGTCGCCTTGTCCTGCTCGAAACGGTGGTATACGAAATCGAGCGACGTCCTCTCCGCCAGCCGAGCTCCCAACCCCAGGGTGAGGATTCTCAGGTTCGCGAGCTCGGGATCGACTAACTCGCCGTAGTAGCGGAAGGAGGTCACGCCGGCGAATTTGGCACTGTTGTCCTGGAAGCCCGTTTGCCTGAAAGTTCGGTCGCCGTTCTCCGGCGAATCGTCTCCGCTCCCGAAAGCGTATCCCGCGGTAAGCGCGAGCGGGCCGACGGCCGACCAGGTCGAGCCGAAGTCGAACCCCCATCCTTCCATTGCCACCAAACCGTTGTGTCCGCGAAGGATCGCCGCGTCCAGCCAGCTGTCCAATGCCGGAAGCCACTCGCCGTCGAGGCTGACGCCGAAGTGGGTGGTGTGCTCCAGCGGCTCCAGATTGAAGTCTCGTCGAATCACGTAACCGCCGAGATGTCGCTTTCGGTCGTTGTTCGAAAGGTACGCGATCCAATTCGTGGAGGCCAGGTCTCTCGGGCCGCCGTCCGAGAGTGTCGTGCTCACCGACAGATCGAAGCGCCAGCTTTCTCTCAAAGCAACCAGCCGAATCGCATCGAGGTTCTTGTCGAAGACCCACTCCCGTGCCTCGTCGAAGTCCTGGCGACCGACGTAGAGATACGTTCCCAAGTTCCAGGGATCCCTCGCGTAGAGCCAGGTCTGGCCAAAGCGAGTCGTGCCCACGGTACTGGTACCGTCCTCCTCGTCTTTCCGGTAGCGCCCCGCAGTGCGAATCTCGAATACGCCTCCCCAGCGGTCGTCCGGTGACCATTCGAAGCGCAGGCGGGCGGAGCCGTCGTAATCGGTGCGATCCTCGGCGGACTCGACGTCCAGATTGAAATTGCCTTCTCGAGTGGTCTCGAGCTCGAGCTGCCCGGTGAAACGAAGGCTTCGCGACAGCGCGATTCCTCGCCCGAAGAGATCGTCCTCGTCGACGCGCTCCCCGGCCGCGGCGCTGAGACTGGAGGAGGCGAGGGGAATGTCCGCGAGCGGAAGCTCGTGCTCCACGACCGGCGGCAGGCGAACCCACATGTGCAGGATGCGCACTTCCGTGCCGTCCTCCGTGTGCCGAACTTCCTCTACTCTCCCCCCAACGCGATCCCGACCCGCCCCTCGGGCGCTCACTTTTTCCGCGAGGAATCGCCCGGGCCCGCGATCGAAACCTTCGACCTTGACTCGATTGCCCACGAGTCGTTCCTCGTCCACCCGAAATCGTGTATCGCGAGAGAACTCCAGCGGCTCGCCCAGAAGAAAGAGCTCTTCGCCGCGATGATCTGGGTCCTCGCTTTTCGTGATCGTTCCAATCAGCACGTCGTAGGACTGGGGGAGCAGAACCTCCGCCTTTTCGGCGACAAAGACTCCGTTCGAAGAGCGATTGCCCCGGACCTCGAGCCAATGCCCCTCGGTCACCGCGGAAGAGCTCGACGTCGCTAAGGTAACGGAAGCGAGAGCGAGACTGAAGACGACCGCACCGATCTCCATCATGGCGTCACCCCGTTCGGCAGAGGCTCCAGACAAGTGCGTGCCAGTCGCACAAGTTCCGGGACTCGATCGAGCCAGCGGGGGCGCAGGGAGTACACGAGCGCCAGACGCAGGTAGCTGGAAGTCTGATAGAAGCCGAGCCTCTCGCGGAACCCTCGCTCGCTCGATCGGCTCAAGCCCGCGAGAAATGCTTCACTGGCGTCGTCTGCGGCTCGGCCGTCGAAATCGTTTTGAAGCGCGCGCAGATGAAGGTGGGCCACGAAATTCGCCGGATCCAACGCGACGTCGGCGCGGCACAGTGAATCGCAGTCCAAAATGGCTAGCCCGCTCTGTGTCATGAGAAGTTGTCGATCATGGAGATCCCGGTGGGTCATCCCCACCCGGCACCAGGTCGGATCGGGCCGCTTCCGCTCCAGCTCGGCTCGCATCTGACCCCAATCGCGCGGGAGGCCACCGGAGGCCTCGCGGACCTTGGCCGCCCAGCGATCGAGCACCGCGAGCTCATCCTCGGGACCGAACGGTTCGAGGCGCTCGGCCACACCATGTTCCTGGAGCTTCCGTAGCGCCGCGCCGAGGGGGGCCAACACGTCCGGGGAGGCCGTGCGGGACGTCAGGGATTCGCCGGGAATATGCTCGAAGACCAGGGATTCGGTCTCACGCCGATGACGAATCAGCCGCGGAACGACAAAGCCGCACCCGCGGGTCTCCTCCATGCAGGAGTAGCGATCCGCCGCGAGCCCCGAGCGGCCCTTCCGATAACCCTTCTCGACGACCCGCTGACCGTGCTGCTCGTACTCGACGACAATCCTGCGGTCGGGACGGTAGCTCAGAACCCGGGCGTTTCCGGGTAGCCTTCGCGCCAGACGCAGCGAGCGGTCGTGCTCCGGAAGGAGCTCGCGCGATTGACCGGAATCCCACCGGAACCAGCGTTGCCCCCCCGGGGCGTCGGCGGTCAGATCCAACCAGCCTTTCCGTCCGATCTCGACGCGCCGGATCGACCCGCGTCCGATCGTCTCCTTCGAGCCCGACTCCAGCCGCTCGAGCGCTCGTCCCATGGGGCTGGCGTTCAGGCTCATGCTCCCCCTCAGGTCGTCTTCACGGAGCTCACCAGGCACCTCGAGGATCGGTGAAGCAGCGTCCGTGCCCGGGCGAGAAGTCTCTCCATCTGTTCTCGCCAGCGCGACTCCCGGTTCCGAAAAGGGTGCGGCGTAAGGCGCAGCAACGCTGCGGCGGTATGGACGTCGACGGCCCCATCCCTCACTGTCAGGCCGCTTTCGCGGTAGCCCTCGAGCAGGGAGCATCGGTAAGTGTCGACCCGGTCGCTCGATACGGAGCCACGGACGGAATCTCGCTCCAAATGGGCGATGAAATTCCCGACGTCGGCCAACGGGTCGCCGAAAGCCATGGAATCGAGATCGATGACCGCGACCGCTTTTTCCTGGAGGAGAACCTGCTTGGAGTAGAAGTCGCCGTGAATCGTTCCCATGACCTTCGGCATCTCGCCTAGCGCCCACGCAACGTGCGCGGCGAGCCTGCTGGCGTCGTCCTCGAGTCCGGGCGCCAGGAACCCGACGGCCTCCGCGACCGCCCGCAGACCTTTGACTGCGTCTTGCGAGCCGCGCTCGACGAGACCCTCGGGGCTCGACCGGTGGAGCTCGGCGAGAGCCCACCCGACCCGCTTCAGCTCTCGAGCGTCGAATCGTGAGGCACGAAGGGCGTCGCCGAGCAAACGCCCTTCCAGCCACTCGAGCACGACGAACCGGTGGCGCTCCGATCGTCCCAGGGGCCTTGCCAGCCGCAGGCATCCGTTCGCGACAGGCAACGTGCGCGCTCGACCGATTCGCGTGAAGCCGGAGCGGGAGTACTGCCTCACCACCGCCAGATCGCCATCTGGTCCGCGGAGCTGCCCGACGAAGCGTCGGTCCGGCTTGTATGCTAGAGGCCGCAGCTCTGCACTCCAGAGCCCTGGATGTGCGGGCAGAGCCTTGCGCAGCAAGCGAGCGCGGGTCGTCGCCTCCCCGAGTCGCCTCAAGCTTCGGATCTGGTCGTCGTTGGGGAAAAGACAGACCACGGTCAGAAGGTCAGTCCAGAGGAGCTTGCCCGGTCCGAGTCCCGTCGGGGTTTGCGCGCGCGCGATCGCCTTCGAGACCTTGTGAGCATCGGCGGGGCGATACGCCTTGGCATACACCTCCTGCCACTCGCCCGAGGCGAGCACGCGGTGAGCCGCCAGACAGTTGGTCCCGGGTTTGTAGCGGACATAGCGACACTCCGCTTTCTGGATTTCGATCCCGGAGAGCTCCCTGGCCAGGCGCTCGGCAAGAGCCTCGGGGTCGAGCACCGTGGCCAACCCCGGGAGACCCGGGTCCTGCTGGACGAGGTCCATTTCGTCTCGAGAAAGCAGCTTCAACCTCCTCGTTGCGCCGTAGCTTCCGCGATACCGACCGTTGCCCGGAGCTTGGCGTCACGGCGCTGCAGCTCCTCTTCCCACCAGGCGTAAGAACGGAGGGCGACCCGTGCGATCGATGAAGAGATTCCCGGGAAGGCCCTCGGGTAACCCAATTCCCCGAGGAGATCGCCGGCGAGCGCCTCGAAGAGCTCGATCGATCGTTCGTCCATCTGAGTCCGCCAGTCACGAAGTCCGGGCGTCGGTGAACGCCAGGCCCTCTTCGCCGACAAGGAGGGATCCAACCGCTCCTTTCCAGCGTTGAACGAAAGCATCTCTTTGGCGTCTGCCAGGCCTAGAAAGTCCGCTACCTCGTGGAGGGTCGCGGCCGGGTCCCTCACGAGTCGCTCGTAGCTCACTTCGAGGTAGCTACCGGCGCGAACCTTCGCCCCATCACGTCGCCCCGAGCCCACCTGCCATCGCCACCACAGGGCGCAAACCGCCACCGGCTCCTCTCGCCAGAGGTCGAACCGAGCCGGCCCCTTCGTCTCGCGCGCCCATTCGAGCGTCGAGAGCGCGACATCCCGTCCGTCGCGAACGATGTGAACGCTCTGCACGTCGGGGAAGAGCTCGTGCAAAAGAGGCAGACATCGTACGTAGTCGGGAGTCTTCTCTCCTCCGAGCTCCTTGCCTCGAGCCGCAGCGAACTCACGGTAGAGACGGCTCACGAAATCAGCGTAGCTTCCCGATCGACGTGCGGCGCGGTTCACGCAAACCTCATCGAGCCCCAGCCGTTCGAAGCGGTGGTAGCTCCGAGCCCAGCTCACGAGTGCCTCGTGTTGAGTCAACCAGCGGGCACGCGCCGGCTCGAGCCAGACCGAAGGCGTTACCGCCTGGACGGCGCGAGGGATGAAATGGGTGTCGTTGGCGATGGCAAGGCGCGGGTGTGCGTCGAGCATGCGCTGGAGCAGGGTGGTTCCCGAACGCGGGCAGCCCACCACGAAGACGTACGGCGATCGGGCGAGCCGACGTGGCGACCTATCAGACATTGGAGACCGCCTCCTGCCGCCCGTCCTCGGAACGGAGACGACAAAGCGCCGCGTAGCGTCCACCTCGCGCCACGAGCTCTTCGTGGGTTCCTTTTTCGACGACCTGTCCGTCGTGGAGGTAGAAGATTGCGTCCGCGCGCATGCTCAGCCGCAGATCGTGCGCGATGATCAATACGGTTCGACCGATCGCCAGACGCTCGAGGGCTTCGAGGACGGACCGGCGATTCTCGTCGTCGAGACCGGTCGTCGGCTCGTCGAGCACCAGGATCGGGGATTTTCGAACGGCGGCTCGCGCGATGGCGATCCGCTGGCGCTGACCGCCGGAGAGGTTTACGCCTCTCTCGCCCAGGATCGCCTCGTAACCGCCCGGCAGATTCGAGACGAACTCGTGAACGTTCGCCAACCGGGCGGCGGCCTCGATTTCCTCCCGGGAGCAGCCCGGTGCTCCGTAGGCGATGTTGTCGCCGAGGCTCGCGGCAAAGAGAATGGAATCCTGGAGCACCACGGAGATCTGCGATCTCAAGGATCCGACGCGGAACTCGCGAATGTCGCGGCCGTCGATGAGTACTCGCCCGAACGTCGGATCGTAGAAACGCAGCAACAGGTTGACGACCGTCGACTTGCCGATGCCTGACGGCCCGACGAGCGCCACGCGTTGGCCCGGCTCGATCGCGAAGGACATTCGACGCAGCACCTGAGGACCGGGACCGTAGGCGAACCCGACGTCCTCGAAACGCACGCTCCCGGCGAAGCGCGGCGCCGCGATGGCCCCGGGAAGATCCCTGACCTCGGGCTCGCGATCGAGAAGCTCGAAGACCCGCTCGCCCGCCGCACAGGCCTTCGCGACGCGCCCCGTATATTTGGCAAAGTCCTGCGCCGGGTTGAACGCCCGGCGAAGATAGGTGAGAAAGACCAGGAGCTCACCAGGGCTCAGCTCAGAGGTGAGCACCAGTCGGGTCCCGTAGAGGAGAACCGCCGCGGTGGCGATTGCCAGCACGAGATCGACCGAGCGGCCGAGGCTCGCGGTAAGCTTCGCGCCCCGGACATCGTACTTCTCTCCCATCACGTTGCTCGATTCGAAAGCATCGAGAAACATCCCCTCCAAGGAAAAAGCCTGGACGTTCTTGATCGCGCCGACCGATTCGGAGGCCGTCGCTGCCAGCTTTCCTTGACGCTTTCGCTGCTTCACGCCGGCCTCGCGAATCTTGCCGGCCAGGCTCCGGGTTCGTAACCAGATGAGTGGGACGATCGCGGTCGCAGCCAGAGCGAGCTTCCATTGCATCCAGAACATGGCGGCCCACATCCCGATCAGAAGCAGGGAGCTCGCAAATAACGGCAGGATGGCCGTGACTGCGGCGTCGCGCAACAAGTTGACGTCTTGTATGACGCGCAGGATCAAATCGCCGCTCCGAGCGGAAGAGTGAAAGGAGAGAGACAGGCCCTGAAGGTGCCGGAAGACGTCGGCACGAACCCGTGCCAGAACGCGGTTGCCGATCTTTGCGAAATTGACCTGATTGACGTACTGAGCGAGGGCGCGAAGCCCACTGATCGCCACCACCGCGGCCGCCGAGAACGCGACCAGCAGCATCGGATCGACCCCCGTCGTATCCGGGAGGAATGACGGCGGAGTCCGATCGTTCCGCGGCAGAATCACCTCGTCGAAGATGAATTTGAGCGGCCACGGCTCCAGGAGCCGCAGGAGGGTGTGCGTGACGAGTGCGGCGAACGAGGTGCCGAGGAGAAAACGCTCCCGCAAGCAATAGGGCCACAAGCGCGTCAGAACGCGATTTCGGGATCTCGGTTCCGCGTCGGAGGCGATCCTCCGATCGGACCGAGCGTCTTTGGTCTCGAACGCGCTTTGCCTCAAGGCCCGTCCTCCCTGGCGAACCGGAGCGCGAAGTCGGCGATGCGCCTCCAGGAAAGCTCGGCGGAGCGAGCCAATGCCGCCCGGGCGAGGCTCTCTCTCCGCTCGGGTTGCTGGATCAGTCCTTCCACGATGTCCGCGATCTCGTTTGGCTTGCTCGCGCGATAGATTTCTCCACCGGATCCCACGATGCGTGGAAGATCGCCGACGTCGGGAACGATGGGCACCACGCCGCAGGCCATTGCCTCCGTGAGCTTGAGCGGGGAGAAGTAGCTGGGAGCCGCCTCGTCGTAGCTCAAGGGTAGAGCGTCGAATGCGGCGACGTATTTTGGAATCTCAGAGTGCGGTTTCCAGTCGATCAGGGTGCGCCGCTCGGCGGGAACGTGGCCTTCGAGCTCAGCAGCGAAATCGCCCTCGCCCACGATCACCACGTGAATCGGGGCGTCCCTTCGCAAGAGCTCGTGATATACCTCCGCGAGGCGATCGAAGCAGTGCCACGGTCGCAAACGGCCATGAAATCCGAGGGCGAAGCGTCCTTCGGGAACGAGCGAAGCGCGCAGGCGATCGTCGACGCTGCGGGGTCGAAAGAGCCGTTGATCCACGCCGTTTGGATAGATGTGGATGGCGTCGGGTCGGGCCCCTCGAACCGAGGCGTATTCCGCGAGCTCGCTCGTAACCGCGATCACCGCGTTCGCGGAGCGGAAAAGCACGCCATCTCGGTCTCGTTCGGCTCTTGTTTCTGCTCTTCCCCGCCACCGCAGAGCTTCCTGCGCCAAAGGGGAATTGACCTCGAGCACGAACGGGATGCCCCACTCCACGGCAACCTCGGCGGCCTCCGATCGGCCGAGCGCGTACCGCTCAAAGACCATTGAGACGGAGTTTTCCTTCAAGACCCCGCGGAGTCGTGATTGGAGTCGCGCGGGGTCGCTCTCGTCGAGAGCCACCACGTGGGCACCGAGCTCGCCGAAAGCGCTCCGCATTGCCCCGAGGTGAACCGCGGCTCCCTTCCTCCGATCCGGGGCCACTCCCGGATCCTGATTCACGAAAGCAACCCGCACGTTGCCTCCGAGCCCTGCATCGCTTGCTCGAAGCAGGAACGTAGTGACGCGGCGGTCTTGCGAAGATCGAAGCATTCGGTAACTCGGCGCCTTCCCTCCCGGGCCAGCTCGCGGCGCTTCGGCGCGTTGGCCAACAAGTCTTCCAGCGCGGCCGCCACGGCAGCGGCGTCGTTCTCCGGCACCAGAACGCCCGCTCGTCCGCCATCGAGGATCTCGGGAATCCCCGAGATGGGAGTGGAAATGACAGGAAGGCCGCTGGCCAGAGCTTCGAGAACCACGGTGGGCAGCGCATCACGATTCCCGTCGGCGGCAACGATGCACGGCAAGCAGAAAACCGTGGCCCGAGCCATCAAGGTGACGATCTCCTGTTGTTCGGCCGCGCCGGTGAGACGCACGAGCTCGCCGAGGTCGTTGTCGGCGATTTGGCGCTCGAGCGCGCTCCGCATCTCTCCCTCTCCCACGAGCGTGGCGGTCACCGGGAAGCCCCGTCGCCGTAGCCGGGCCAGCGCTTCGAGCAGCAGGTGATGGCCTTTCTTCTCGACGAGGCGGCCGACCGAGAGGACGTGGCAGGAATCCCGTTGGCGAGGATCCTCGGGAGCGTCCGCGAAGTCGGCAAGTGCAACCCCGTTGTAGAGCCGCCGCACCCGTGAGGTCGCTCGCGGGTGGAGCCAGCTCTCCAAATACTTCACATTCGCGTCACATACGGTGACCACGAACTCGGCTCCGACGAAGATGTTCTCGAGCCATCGGGGCTCCACGCCCGCTCGATAGATATCCTTGGCATGCGCGGTGACACTGTACGTGGGCCCGCCCAGCGCGCGGAGCAGCGTCGCGACCATCGCCGAATCCGAAGCGAAATGGACGTGAAGGTGACGGATGCCGAGAGATTGGGTTCGGTGGAGCAGATAGATGGCTTCGCTCAGCAAACTGGCGAAGCGCGGAGGCGCTCCCCCGGGTCGTCTCCTGATATCCCGGCTCAGTTGTTGAACCCGCCGGAGACGATCGGTCGATCCTGCGAACAGCGGCTCCCAGAAGTCGAGCTCGCGGATACAGGGAAGTGTTTCCACCTGCGCCTTCAGCTGGTTCAATATCCGGTGCCGGGGCTCCGCATCCGGCTCGTGCCGGGAGATGATGTAGATGGAAACGCCCATGTTCTCCTGCTCCAGGATCTCGTTCAGGATGAACGTCTCCGAAAGACGGGGAAATTTCTTGAGCAGGTAACCGACTCGTAACGCGTTCACGTTGGGGTGCCCGTCAGGACCGCCAGACTGTTCGGAAACGACAGAAGCTCGGCGGCAATGCTCGAGAGGTTCGTCAGCCCGTCCATGCTCGGATAGTTCGAGCGGGGGGGTGGTGCCGCAAGGACTTCTTCGACCGCTCGACGCAATGCCAGAGGCTTCCGCTCGACGAGCAACCGCGCCAGGCCCAGTCGCGCGAGTCGGTCCGCTCGAATCAGCTGCTCGGTTCTCGGAAAAACGCGAGGCAGCAGAACCGAAGGACAGGCACTCTGGAGAATCTCCACCGTCGTGTTGTAGCCCGACATGCTGACCACGGCGCTAGAGCGCGATAGCATCCCCGGTACGTCGGGGTGGAATCGATGCACCTTCACCGAGCCCAAGGTTCGGGCAAGCAGGCGAATCCGTTTGTAATCGGCAGTCGGAATCAGGGGGCCGGTGATGACGTCCGTTTTCCACTCTCCTGGTGTCGAGGAGAGTCCGTCGAGATACGCCAGAATTCGGCTGGCTCCGTCCTCCCCCCCGCCGACGGTAACCAGTACGTGTGGCTGCTCGGAACGCCGTCGAGTGATGGGTTTTGCCGGGCGAGCCACGTAACCGGTGAACTCGACCCGGTGCGAGATCTCCTTCAGGGGCCGGTATTCCACCCGGGGATCGAAAACCTCCGGGTCTCCGTAGACACAGACCTGGTCGTAGCCCTCGGTCAGTGCCCAGCGGTGCTCCGATGAGCTCCATTCGCGGTCGACGACTTCGGGATCGTCGACGATATCCCGCAGCCCAAGGATGGTTCGGACTCCCAGATCTCTTGCTTCCCGCAGCAGCGGAAGGACCTCACCGTTGAGCCCGATCACCTGATGGTCCACGATTACGAGCGTCGGGTGAAAGGCCCGAAAGGATTCCAGAATGAGCCGGGTTCTCAGCTGCATCAGGTCGGGATAATCGACTCCCAGGGTCCGGACGTTGTAGGCGCCCTGGCTCGTTTTCGTCACCGACGGCAGCTTCACGACTTCGACCCGTTCGCGACAACGGAACTGGGTCACGGAAGGCGAGCCGCTCACGATCAACGCGCTGGCTCTGCGAAAGCTCCGGGTCAGAGCCGTGGCGATGTTCAATGTGCGTCGCAGGTGGCCAAGTCCAAAGGAATCGTGGCTGTAGAGGAGGATGCGCACCGGCACATCACGCAGAGTCATGAGATCCGGATTCGTGCGCAAAATGTCACCCTCCCTACGCGGCGGACGATCGGCAAACGGGCCTCTCGGCCGGGCTTCTCGTACTTCTTGAAGGAGAGGTGGAATTCGCTGCGACAGCCGTCAGGGAATTCGGTGTCCCTGGAAGGACGGAACCGATACAGAAAGCACCTGAGGCAAAAAGGAATTGGATAAGGCCGCCCATGCTGTTCCTATCACGGCGCGCTCCCGATTCGTGTTCGGTTTTTCGATCGAGTGAGCGCCCAATCTAGCGCCCGGATTTCCTATACGAAATGATCTTGATCACAGCGCCGGAACGGCCTAGTTGTTTCTCCGGGCCCAGGGCTCGAGGATCGCAAGGACGGCTTCCGAGGCCGGCACCGGGAGGCGGTGACGCCGGGCGAGTCGGACGACGGTGCCGTGGAGGGCGTCGAGCTCCATCGGCTTGCCGTGGGTAAGGTCATAGTGGAGCGAGGAATACATGTCTGCCGGGAGGCTTCGGGTGAGCTCGACGATTCGTTGTGGCGTATCGTCGGGCAGGGGAACGCCCTCCTTCTGGCCGAGCTCGGTGATCTCACGACTGATGCGCTCGAACATCGCGAAGGCCTCGGGTGAGTCTCTGATCTCGCCGATGGGAAGTCGCACCGCCGCGGTCATCCCCGCCGCGGCACAGATCATCGCGAACTTGCGCCAGAGCTCCTGGCGAATGTCCTCCGACAGCTCGGCGTCGATGCCGCTCGCCGTGCAAAGCGCGTGGAGCGACGCGAGCCGTTCGCTTCGAGGAGCGTCGAGCTCCCCGAATAGGAGGCGTGCGAGCTTGCCCACATGAGTGATCTCTCCCGGAGCGGAAATCGTCGCCATGATGTAGGCGACTCCGCCGCACACGTGCCCGGGGCCGAGGATCGAAGCGATCTTCTCCTCGTTGTCGACGCCGTTTTGAAACGTGATGACCGCCGTCGCCCGATGGAGGAGCGGCGGGCTTCGTCTCGCAGCCCGTTCGGTGTCGTTCGACTTGACGCAGAAGAGAACCACGTCGACCGCGCCCACTTCTTCCGGCCGGTCGGTGGCGGGAAGGGCGACGTCGACGTTTCCGGAGCCGCTCAGCACACGTAGGCCGCGAGAACGGAGCGCCTTCAAATGCTCACCGCGGGCGATGAGATGAACGTCGGCGCCGCCCCGGGCGAGCCGCGCCCCGAAATAGCCTCCGACCCCACCCGCTCCGAACACGGCGACTCTCATGGGGAGATCCTATCTCTCTCAGCACGCACGTTGGGCGTTCTGGTCAGAATCGAGCGTAATCGTTGTAGACGTCGATATCTTCCGCCTCCCCGGGGTAAGGATGAGGAAATCCGTCGGACAAGAGGAATTGCTCGATGGTAACGCCCTTGATCGCGGCCGACCGGAACTCACTTCCACCAATGACCAGGAGCTTCCGGTTGGGAAACACCTTCGGAAACCACGCGAAATCGACGAGCCCTGTTGGGCCGACTTTCACTTCGTAAAGCTTTCGTTCGGAATCGACGAAGTCGATCTCGTGCTCCTTGGACGCCCAAAACCAGATGACCTCGGGATCCTCTACGCCGGCGATCGACTGTCGTCTGAAAAGCTCCTGGGCGACGAGCCACTCCATCCACTTCGATTTCTGCTGAGGCGGCAGAGATTTGAAATCCTCGATGTGGGCCATTCGGTTGGGACTGAACGACAACGCCACCGACAGATTGATGAAATGGAACTTCGCGGGCTTGCGCTGAAGCGGGACGTCCCGGTCGGCATCCCATTGGTGAGACGGGATCACCGCCAGAAGATCGGACAGCTGTTCGACGTACTCCGCCGCAATGGTGTTGTTGGCCAGACCAGATTCTCGTGCAAGCTTGAGATAACCCGTCCTCGACCCCGCCTGCACGAAAAGGGTTCTCATCAAAGCGATCAAGAATTGCCTGGACCGCCCGCTTCTAATGAGCTCTCCCGTTACCCAATCGCGGATCAGCTCGAAGAAGTATTGCGGTATCCGGCCCATCTGCCAGATCTCTCTCGCCGCAATTGGAGACCCTCCGCTCAGCAAGAAGGCAATCCAAGCGTCGTCTCCGATTTCCCGTCGAAACTGGGCGTGGAAATCCTTGTAGGACACGCCGGTGAACAAATACTCCGTCCGTCTGAGTTTCCCTTTTCTTCCCGGAAGACGCTCGGCGCCTCGACGGATGTCGGCGGCGCGAGAGCCGGTGGTCACGACCAGAACGTCCCGAAGCTCCCCGCGATCCGAGACGCGCTTCAAGGCGCGCTCCCACCGCGGCACGTCCGAGATTTCATCGATGAAAAGCCGTTTCGATCGGGCATCCGGGTTGAAGGTTGGGACGATCTCTGCGATGCGCGCTTCGAGCTCGTCTTCGCCGGCAATGTCGTCGCCATTCAGAAAGTAGGCCGACCCACGGCCGTTCTCCTCGAGCGTGTTCCTGAGCTGGAGCTCGAGCCAGGTGCTCTTGCCATACTGGCGAGGCCCTCGAATCAGGATGAGTCCCGGCTCCGCCGGGAGCTCGTCCAAGCCAAAACTGAACCGAAACGTGCAGGGTTGTTCCTCGAATTCAGTAATCTTTGGCCACAGATCCTCTCGGTCGATGTCGCCTGTGGAAAAGAGACGGTTTCGAGTCTTAACGTCCACGACGTTAACTATATTAACGCCGGCGACGTTAATGCAAGAGGAGGAAAGTGCCCTTTTGAAAAAGAGCCTCCGAGAGCCTCGAGCGCCGAGCGCAGAACCCCGGCGTCGGCGAGTATCTTGCTTGATGGCGCCATCGTCGCTTCGAGGGTGAACTACTCGTTCAAAGAGAGACCACTTTGTCTCTCAGAGGGTGCAGCTCCTTCTCACATTCGCGGATCTGCGCAGCCGCTTCGACCACGCGAAGCGAGGCCGAAGGCTCGCCGGTCCCCGGGAGATTGTCAAGACGCTCCTCGGTCGGTTCAACCAGTAGCCACACCAGCGCCGGTGCTACACTGAATCCGTGCTCAATCCGACGCCCAGGGAGAAACTCCTCGATTCGCAGGGACGGCCCTACTTTCTCTGGGATTGCGACCTGACGCTCGAGGAGTTCCAGGACGGATTGAAAAACGCCGATCCTGACGTGCGGGCGTACCTCGTCGGGAAGCTGATGCGCCAGGCAAAGCCGGACGATGTCTTCACCTTCGTCTCTCCCGACGAGATTCGAGAGCTCTGGCCGACGATCGAACGGTATCTGGGACGGTCGCGCCCTTTCTGGACGTGGCTCTTCGAGAACTGAAATTCGGATCCGTCGGAGGTACTGGAAACTCCTCGAGTCTTCGACATCGGCGCGCCGATTCAAGTCGACACTCCACACGAGATCCTGTCAACAAGCTCTGCGCGCTTCTGGGCCGCGCCGAGTTGAGGGACCTGGTCGACCTGCGGGATCACCTGGTGCACGGCGGGGATTTGGACAGAGCGCTTTCTGACGCGCCTCGAAAAGACGGCGGGTTCTCGCCACTGACTCTGGCCTGGGTGCTGAAGGAAACGAGCCCGGGGCCCGCTGCCCGGGCGTTGGGATGGACGGAAGCGAAGATTCGCGATCTTTTGGAGTTTCATGCGGAGCTCATCGAGACGCTCGTCACCTCGGGAATGCCAGAATAACCCTCTTTCGAGAGCGTCCCGCCGATCTCATGCGATGGAACGGACGTGACGCGATCGGAGGGCTGAACCGGCGAGTGTGGTCGAGTCTCGCCGTCGTGAGGGCGAGCTGTTCCGAAGAAGGATAGAATCGCATCATGGACGACGTCACCGCGCTGAGTCCGGCCGAGCGGTTTCGGATCGCGATGGATCTGTTCCAGGCCGGGGTCGACATGATGCGACAGAACCTCAAGAGAGAAGATCCCCACGCCACCGAGGAGCAGATCGAAGAACGCCTTCGCGCTTGGCTCGGACACCGGCCCGGCGCTGAGTTCGGAGACTCCGCGGGGCGACCCGGCGAGTGGCCCCGAAAGCGGCGGTGAGGGTTCTCGAATCCGCGCTGCGCCGGCTATGTGCCGATCTTCGGGCTGCCGAAATCAAATTCGCCCTCGTCGGGGGCCTTGCGGTCTCGGTGAGAACCGAGCCACGGTTTACCCGCGACGCGGATCTGACGGTTGCATTTCGGGATGACGAACAAGCCGAAGCGCTCGTCTACGACCTCCAACGAAACGGTTACAGGCTCGTGGCGACCGTCGAGCAAGAGGCGGTCGAGCGGCTTGCGACGGCGCGGCTGCAACCGCCTCTGGACGATGGAACGGGCGTCCTTCTCGACCTGCTCTTCGCATCCTCGGGAATCGAGAGCGAGATCGTGGAAGAGGCCGAGCTTCTCGAGGTCCTCCCGGAGCTCTCCATTCCGGTGGCTCGCACCGGGCACCTCATTGCTCTCAAGATTCTGTCCCGAGACGATGAGACGCGCCCGCAGGATATCGTGGACCTGAGGGCGTTAACGAAGAAGGCTTCTCGAGAGGAGATCGAGCGCGCCAGGAAGGCGCTGAAGCTCATCGAATCGCGGGGGTTTCACCGCGGTCGACCACTTCTGAAGATGCTGGGGGAGTTTCGCAAGAGTCGCTCGTGAGCTTCCTATGCGCGCAGTCTCTTCCCTTCGACGAGCTGCATCACGAGGAAGAGCTGACCGTCCTCCGTCTCGCCGATCTCGTGGATGGTGACGATGTTCGGATGGTCGAGCGCCGACGCGGCGCGCGCTTCCCGCTCGAATCGCTTCCGCCGCTCCAGATCGGAAGCGCCGTGGGCGGAGAGCACCTTGATGGCGACGTCCCGCTGGAGCCTCGAGTCGCGGGCTCGATAGACGACTCCCATGCCGCCCGAGCCGAGCTCCGCCATGATCTCGTAGGATCCCAGACGGTCCGGGGGTGACATCTTCCGACGATTCACTATAGGGCGAAGATTTTCTTCGCGTCAACCAACGACGGCGGCGAGGTAGACTGCGAGCATGCTCAGCTCAATCATTCTCTCTTTCCTGGTTTCCTCCCCGCTCGTCTACGACGCTCCGAAGGAGTGGACGCCTTCTCCGTCGACGTCTTCGATGCGGCTCGCCCAATGGAAGGTGGGGACGAGCTCCGAGGTCGTCATCTTCTACTTCGGCCCGGGTCAGGGCGGGGGAGTCGAAGCCAACCTCGAGCGGTGGTACGGGCAGTTCACGCAGCCCGATGGAACTCCGACGCGCGAGCGCGCGCAGGTGCGCAAGATGAAGGTCGCAAACCTCGACATCACACGCGCCGACGTTTCGGGAACGTATGTGGCACCCGTTCGTCCCGGTGCGAGCGAGCGGCACGACGAGAAGGACTACCGCATGATCGCCGCGGTGGTCGAAGGACCCTCGGGGCCCTGGTTCATCCGCCTTCTCGGTCCGCACGCGGAAGTGTCCGCGGACGAAGCGTCCTTCGACGCGTTTCTAGCGAGCCTTCGGCATTAACGTCCACGACGTTAACTATCTTAACGTCGATAACGTTAATGCAAGTGGCGGAAAAGCCTTAAAGAGAGGAGCCATCGAGAGCTTCGAGCGCCGAGCGGAGGGCCCCGGCGTCGGCGAATCTCTTGGAGGGCTCTTTTTCCAGGCAGCGAAGTATCACCGCCGAGAGCTCGGGTGAAACACCCGGCTCGATTTCGCGGGGGTCGGGCGTAGGCGTGCTCCGGTGCATCTCCAGGATTTCCTCGGTCGTCGCCGCTTCGAAGGGTCGCTTTCCTGTTGCCATCTCGAAAAGGACGACCCCCAACGCGTAGAGGTCGGACCTTCCGTCGAGCGGCGAGAGATTGGCCTGCTCCGGGGAGGCGTAGTTGGGAGTCCCGAGGAAGACGCCGGTTCGCGTCGTGCCCGGCTCGCCCAGCACCCGGGCGACGCCGAAGTCCGTGAGGTAGGGCTCTCCCTCTCCGTTCATCAGGATGTTCTGCGGCTTGATATCCCGATGCAGGACCTTGTGGGCATGGGCGGCCTCGAGCGCGGCGGCGAGCTTGGCTCCGATCGCGGCGCACCGGCTAGGGGACAACGGCGCCTCGACGCTGATCAGCGTCCCGAGGGTCTGGCCGTCAACCCATTGCATCGTCAAGTACTTCTTACCTCCGAACTCTCCGAGGTGATACATCCTGAGGACGTTGGGGTGACCGATATCCCGGGACAGAATGATCTCCTTGCGAAAGCGCTCCAGGACGGCTTCATTGGACGCGAATTCCGTGCGAAGCATCTTGATGGCAATCTTGACCTGCAGCATCTGGTCGTAGGCTTTATAGACGATACCGGCGGCACCCGCGCCAACCTGCTGCAGGAGCTGATACCGTCCGTCGACGACGCCCAGACCCAGGTCGTGCCCGATGGTCGTTCCTTCCGTCGAGATCCCCTTCGGGAGCGAAGCGGGGCTCGCGCTCGTCGGCGATCGCCGTATGCTCGCGGAGTCCTGGATCCACCGGCGGAAGAAATGATTGACCAAGACGAAACGGCGTTCTTCGTTCCGGCGGATGAATCCGAGCTGCTCGAGACGGTGCAGGCTGTCGCGCAGCGATCCGTTGCTGATGCTGAGGCTGTCTTGAATCGAATGGCTCACCGCGGCGCTTTGTTCGGCGATGATCCGAACGATGTCTCGTTCGTTCTGGGAAAGCATCTCGAAATCCACGGAGAAGAAGTAACTGACCATACGATCGTTGGCTACTTCCTCGAGAGCATCGCCGACATCTTCCAGCTCGAGGTAACGCTTGCAAACG